>DASYCF010001391.1:0-7843 GCA_036500365.1 Byssovorax sp. | reverse complement strand
CGAAGAACATGACGGGCGTCGGCAAGCACCGACGCAACGGGCCATCCGCGACGAGCGAGCTCGTCATCCACGAGCAGCCGACGAGCCACGTGGCCGAGGCGGTGCGATCGATCCGCACGAACATCCTCTTCATGAACCCCGACCACCCGCTGCGCACGCTGCTCGTCACGAGCGCCGGGGTCGGCGAGGGCAAGACGACGATCGCCTGCTGCACCGCGATCGTGATGGCGCAGGCGGGCAAGCGCGTGATCCTCGTGGACTGTGATCTTCGCAGGCCGCGGCTGCACCGCATCTTCAAGAAGCCGTCGAACGTCGGCCTCACGACGGCGCTGCTCGAGGGCGACACCGAGGGCGTCATCGTCGAGAGCGGCGTGCCCAACCTGAGCCTCACCGTGTGCGGGCCCATCCCGCCGAACCCGGCGGAGCTCCTGCAGAGCGAGCGCTTCAAGCAGCACATCGCCAAGCTCACCGAGCAGTTCGATCACGTGATCCTCGACAGCTCGCCGCTCATGGCGGTGACGGACGCCGCGATCCTGTCGACGCTCGTCGACAGGACGATGCTCGTCGTGCGCGCCTTCCAGACGCGCAAGGACTTCGGTCAGCGCGCCGTGCGCACGCTCGTCGACGTCGGCGCGAAGCTCGCGGGCGTCGTGCTGAACGCGGTCGACTTCAACCGCGGCGAGTACCGCTACGCGTACTCGTACTACCGGCGTTACTCGAACTACGGGCCCGATCCGCGCGAGCCGAAGATCGGCGCCCACCCGCCCACCGACGCGGACGCCGACGCGCCGCCGCCTCCGCCCGCCTGATCGGTCGGCGTGAGCACGCGCGCGCTCTTCTTCGTCGACACCCCGCACAGGCTCGCGGGCTCGCAGCGCAGCCTGCTCGCCGCGCTCGCGCGGGTGAACGAGCACGGCGTCGATCCGCTGCTCGTCGTGCCCGCGGACGGCATCGTGGTCGAGAGGGCGCGCGCGGCCGGCGTGCGGGTCCGCGTCGTCGACGCGCCGCCGTCGTTCCACGTGTACGACCGCCGACTCGTCGACCGGGGCTGGGCCTCGCAGGCCGTCGTGTTCGCGTCCGAGGTGGTGCCGTTCGGCGCGACGCTCGCGCGCGTCGCCGACGACGAGCGCGCGGACGTGCTGCACTTCAACACGCCGCGCGGCATCGTGACGGGCGGCGCGGCCGCGGGCCTCTCAGGTCGGCGTGCGGTGCTGCACCTGCGCGGACACGCCGCGATCCCGAGGCCCTACTGGCTGTTCGCGCAGGCGCTCGCCGATCGGTTCCTGCTCGTCGCGAGGGCGCTCCTGCCCGATCTCTCACCGTCGGCCGCGCGTCGGGCCGAGGTCGTCTACAACGGCGTCGTCGCGCCGCCCGTGGTCCCACGCGCCGAGGCCCGGGCGAGGATCGCCGCCGCGCACGAGATCGCGCTCGACGACGACGTGCCGATCGTCCTGTCGCTCTCTTCCTTCACGCCGTTCAAGGGCCTCCACCACCTGCTCGAGGCGCTCGCCCGGCTCGCGGCTCGCGGCGCGGCCTTCCACGCGATCTTCGCCGGCGGCGTCGTCGGCGACGCGTACGAAGGCTGGCTCCGGCGACGCGTCGACGAGCTCTCGCTCGGCGAGCGCGTGCGCTTCGTGGGCTTCGTGAGCTCGACCGAGGCGCTGCTCGCGGCGGCCGACGTCCTCGCGCTCCCGTCCGTCGAGCGCGAGACGCTCGCGTTCGAGGGCCGCACGATCGACGTGCGCGGCACGGAGGGGCTCCCGCGCAGCGTCCTCGAGGCGATGATCTCGGGTCGCTGCGTCGTCGCGTCGCGCGTCGCCGGCGTCGAGGAGCAGATCGAGGACGGCGTGACCGGGTTCGTCGTCCCACCGGGCGACGTCGACGCGCTCACCGCTGCGCTGAGCCGCGCGCTGGCGGACCCGTCGCTCCGCGCGGCGATCGGCGAGCGCGCCCGCGAGGTCGCCGCGTCGCGCTTCTCGGTCGACGCCGCCGCGGGCGGGCTCGCGCGGGCGCTCCAGCGCGAGGCCGCCGCGCCCGCGGGTCGCTTCGCTCCTGCCATCGAGCGCGGCCGCGCGGCCGCGGGCCTGCTCGGCGACGCGCTCGCGCGCCGCTGATCAACCGCGCTCGCGGACCAGCACGAACGGCTCTGCGTAGCGCATCCCGGCGAGCTGTCCCCAGTACTGCGCGCGCACCCGCAGCGCGTCGATCGAGCGCGGGTGCGGGTACGGCCGGAGCTCGGTCTCGTACTTCGACATCGCCTCGAGCTTCTTCTCGATGGTGGCCTCGACGTCGACGAAGACGCTCGGCACGAACGCGAGCGAGAGGTCGTTCGAGCTCCACTCGGAGGCCGAGGGCGTCTCGAAGCAGAGGAGCCGCCGAGGCGCCCGCGCGCTGACGGGTCGCGCTGCGACCATGACGGCCTCCGACACGACGCGGTGGTCGCGGTTGATGTCGCCCCAGTGGTGCGTGTAGACGACCTCGGCGCCGACCTGATCGAAGATGCGCTCGATCGGCTGGACGACGTCGAGGATCGGCCGCGCGTCGAGGCGCTGATCGGGCAGGCCGAGGAAGACGAGGTCCTTCGCGCCGAGCACGCCGGCCGCGGCTCGGCCGGACGCGCGGAGCGCCTCGTCGGCGCCGGACGCGTAGCGCGACGACGCGCCCTCGGACACGACGACGAGCGTCACCTCGTCGCCCGCGGCCGCGTGCTTCGCGACGGTGGCGCCCACGCCGAGCAGCTCGTCGTCCGGGTGCGCTGCGACGACCAACACCTTCATGTCGACCCTCCCCGCAAGAGCTCGGGCGCGCCCGCGCCGAGGTTCAGCCACGCGTCGAGCGCGGAGATGCCGAGGTCGTCCTCCGCGGCCACCTCGCGGAGGCGCGGATAGCGCGGCGGCGTGTACGCCTGCACCTCGACGTGCACGCCTTCGGCCTCGAAGCGCGCGCCGTCGAGGTACGTCGCGCCGCTCCTGCCCGAGAGATAGCGCGTCGCGCCGAGCTCCTTGCAGATCGCGAGCACCAGCTCGCCCTTCTCGCCGCGCGCCGCGAGCTCGGACGCGCGGACGCACCTCGTCGTCACGCCGAACGCGTCGAGCAAGAGGCGCGTCGACCCGATCGCGACGTCGCAGAGCGACGCGCTCGGCGACGCGAAGAAGGGCGCGAGCTTCGCCGATGCGGCCGCGAATCCGGGCGCGCGGCCGTAGCACGCCTGCAGCGTCTTCTCGTGCTTCGTCGCCCAGCGGCCGTCGACCGCGCGGACCTCGTCGATCGCCTGCGGGAATTTGTGCACGAACGGGATGGTGAGCCACGTGACGCCGTTCGCGCCGACGACCTTCGCCCGGTGCTGCAGGCTCGAGCGATCGAACTGCACGTTGTCGAGGAACACGAACACGTCCGCGCGGCGCGCCTTGTCGAGCAGGCCGAGCCACGGGAAGTACTCCGGCTGGTGGATCGCGACGACGGCCACGTCAACAGAAGCGGGGGAGCGTGTCGCGGAGCGCGTCGACGACGCGTGGCGCGTCTTCGAGCTCGACGGCGGCGTGCATCGGCGGGCAGATCTGACGCGCGAGCGCGGCCTCGGCCTTGGGCAACGAGCCGTTCTTCGTGCCGAGCGTGCGCTGGAACACGGGCATGAGGTGACACGGCGGGCTGTAGAGCGAGCCGAACTCGAGCTGATGCTCCTCGTAGAGGGCGCGGCGGAGGCCGTCACGATCGACGCCCTCGGGCAACAGCACCGGGTATTTGTACCAGGCCGGCTTCGACCCGGCGGGCAGCGTCGGCAGCGTGAAGCGCGCGTCACCGGCGAGGAGCGAGTCGTAGCGCGCAGCCACGGCGCGGCGTCGCGCGAGGAAGTCGTCGAGGCGCCGCACCTGCGAGATCGCGATCGTGGCGCGCACCTCGTCGAGGAGGAAATCGTTGCCCGCTTCGGTGATCTCCTCGAGCGACGCGCCCTGGCCGTGGTGGCGGATCGAGCGGGCGAACGCCGCGAGCTCCTCGTCGTTCGTCGTGATCACGCCGCCCGCGCCGCAGGTGATGACCTTCGTCGGATAGAACGAGAAGCAGCCGACGTCGCCGAACGAGCCGGCCTCGCGGCCGTCGAGCGTGGCGCCGTGCGCGTGGGCGCAGTCCTCGACGAGGCGCACGCCGCGCTGCCTGCACGCGTCGGCGAGCCGCGAGACCTCGGGCGAGACGATGCCCGCGATGTGCACGACGACGACGACGGCGGTGCGGTCGGTCATCTTCGCGAGCACGTCGTCGACGTCGACCCCGTAGTCGCGCGCGTCCATGTCGGCGAAGACGACCTTGGCGCCGGCGTTCACGGCGGCGTTGGCGGTCGCGACGAACGTGTTCGTCGGCACGATCACCTCGCGCCCGTCGACCTTCGCGTGCCGGTAGGCGATCTCGAGCGCGGCGGTGCAGCTCGACACGGCGACCGCGTGCTTCACGCCGACGCGCGCCGCCCACAGCGCCTCGAGCTCCTTCGTCTTCGGCCCGAGGATGAGCCGGCCGCCGCGGAGCACGGCGCCGATCTCGTTCAGCAGCCCCGGCAGATCTTCTTCGGGAAAGAGCGGGCGCGCGCCGGCGATGGGTCGAGACATCGGGTTCTCCTTCGGTCGTCGAGGCGCGCTCAGGCGCCCTTCATCATGCGCACGAGGCCGCGCATGCCGTCTTCGTAGCTCGTCTTCGGCGCCCAGCCGAGCGCGCGCGCCGCGCCAATCGCGAGAGCGCGGTCGGGCCAGGTCTTGCCCTCGGGAGCGGGCTCGAACGTGAGCGTCGGCGCGGCGCCGAGCTCCCGCCCGATCGCGAGCGCGAGCTCAGCGAGCTCGCGGACGGCGATCGGCGCGCCGCCGCCCACGTTGAGCATCGACGGCGGCGCCGCGTGCTCGAGCGCGAGGAGGAACGCGTCGCACACGTCGTCGACGTGCACGTAGTCGATGCGCTGCCCGCCCGTGCCGAAGATCTTCATCGCGCCGCCCGTCGCGGCCGCGCGCGCGAACCGCTCGACGGCGCCGCTCACGCCCATGTCGACGCCGCTGCCCGCGCCGTAGACGTTCGCGATGCGGAGCGACGTGCCGCCGCGCGAGACGACGGCGTGCTCCGCGGCCTCCTTCACGGCGCCGTAGAGGTCGTCCGGCAGCGCGTCGTCGGCCTCGCGATACGGGCCGACGGGCTCGCGAAACGTGCCGTACACCGCGATGGTCGACGCGAACACGACGCGGCCGACGCCGGCGCGCGCCGCCGCGTCGACCAGGCCGGAGGTGCCGCGGACGTTCGCGCGCACCGCGGCGACGGGATCGGCCGCGCACCGCTGGGGACCGCCGCCGCCGGCGAGGTGGGCGATCACGTCGAACTGCCCGCGCGACGCGATCAGCGCGGGCAGCGCCTCGACGTCGCACGCGAACATCTCGACGCCGGCGGGGACCGCCGCGCGCGCAGCCTCGACGCGCGGCGCGTGGCCCGCTCCCACGACGACGTGCCCACGGGCGGCGAGCCGCTGCGTCAAGGCGAGGCCGAGGTACCCCCAAGCTCCAGTGACCAGCGCGCGCACGACGACCCTCTAACACGCTTGGTTGCGGGGCCGGGCCGGTGCATTCTCGAGCTGGCGCCGCGCCCCTGGGCCCCTGGGTCCGAATCTTCGGGCGCGCGCGCGCAACGAACGGCCGCACGATGTCCTCCTCCGCGCCTGCCACGATCCCCCGGCCGCGCGCCGTCCCCCGGCCCGAGGGTTCGGGAGGCGACCTCCTCCTCGCGGCCCGGCGAACACTCCTGATCGTCTCCGCGGGGCTCTTGCCGTGGGTCGCTACCACGGAGGCCATGCCCGTCGCGCGTCCGGTCGTGGCCGTGTTCTGCGTCGCGATGTGGCTCCAGCTCGTCCCGCTGCTCTGGCCGCGCGAACCGGAGCTCTTCGGTCCGCTCGGCTACACCTGCGTCTCTCAGCTGGTCATCCTCGCGTCCGCCATCGCCTACTACGTCACGCGCCCGATGACCGACGCGATGCTCCCGTTGCAGCCCGCGGAGCTCGCGGACCTGTTCATGCGGGTCGGCGTCGCGGAGGTCCTCGCGACGCTTGCCTATTTCGTCGGCTATCACGTCACCCTCGATCAGAGCGTGCGGAGGCCGCGGTGGTCGCGCGTCAAGGCGCCGGCCGTCGTCCAGGCGGACGCGGCCCCGGTTCGATGGAGCGGCGTTCGCGTCGCGCTCGTGTGCGTGGTGTGCGCGGCGGTGTTCATCCCGTCGTATGCGTACTTCCAAAGTCAGGTCCACGCGAACATCACGGACGCGACGCAGCTCGCCGCGGGCAAGGCCGTTTGGCGCGAGGACCCCACGCTGAGTTGGCTGCACCGCGGCGTCGCGATGGGCCTCGTCGTCCCGATGCTGCTGCTGGGCTACGTGTTGCGTGACAAGCGCCCGAGCCTCTGGAGCCTGGCGCTGGTCGGCGCGCTCGCGCTCGCGCTCGGCTTCCTGAGCCTGCGCCTCGGCCAGCGCGGGACGATGATCTTCTTCTTGGCGACGATGGTGATCATCGCCCACCACCTCTGGCGCCGGATCCCCTTCTGGGCGGTGTTGGCGATGCTCTTCGGCGGCATCCTCCTGTCGAACGCGCTCGGCTCCATACGACGCGGCGAAGACCAGCAGACGATGAGCGCCAGCGCGACGCGCGATCCTATCGAGGTGCTCGCGAACTACGAGGCAGAGCGTCAGCACATCGCGGCGATCGGCGTCGTCCTGTACACGTTCCCCGATCGCATGGATTACCTCTTCGGGTCGAGCTACATCGGCCTGCTCGTCACGCCGATTCCGCGCTGGCTCTGGCCCGAGAAGAACCAGTACTTCCTGATGCGCGACACCACCATCGTGTGGGAGCTCACTGGAGCGCCGCTGCCCAGCGGGTTCCCCGCGACGATGTACGCGAACTTCGGGTGGCTCGGGCTCATCGTGGGACAGATCGTGTGGGGGCGCTGCCACCGGCGCCTCTACGAGTGGGCGCTCGCGAACCGAGCCAATCGCAACGTGCTGCTGCTGTTCGCCGTCATGGTCGTGCATGTCGGGCCCACGCTGCTTCAGCTCGCGGACGCGATTCAGAGCGTCCTGCCGATGGCGGTCGCGGTCTGGTTCGTGACGCTGCGGCCGGCTGGCGCGCGGCGCGTGGCGCCGTTCAAGCTGCCGCGGCTCGCGTCAGCCGGTCCGGCGCCTGCGCCAGCGCTGCCCGACGCGGCCGCCCAGGTACGCGCCGCCCGCGCCGAGCCCGGCTAACACCGGGAGCGCGAGCGCGAGCACCGCGAGCGTCCGCGCGTTCGCGCCCGCTGCGCCGATGGCCCACGCCACGGCCGCGGCGCCCGCCCCGCCGAACGCCGCGTGCCGTGGCTCCGTGTCGGCGCCGACCCGGGTCACGAAGCCGCCCGCGAGCAGCGCCGCGACCGCGAACGCCGCGACGTTGAGCGCCACGATCGACGCGGGCGGCCCCTCGCCCGGCGCGCCGCCGCCGGGCAGCAGCGCCGCCGCGAGCGGGCCGTTGACCAGCATCGCGAGCGGGAGCCACGCGAGGAACACGAGCACGGCGCCGAGCACCGACCAGTGCCACGGCGGGCGCGCCTCGTCGGCCTCTTGCTCGTCGGTCGCCGCCTCGCTCGGCTGGAGGAGCGGCAGGCGCCGCTTCGTGTCCTTCGCGGGCGGGGATGGATCGGCCACGACGCTCAGTTTTTGCGCCAGAACTTGCGCGCCTCGTCTTGCGCGCGCTCGAGCCGACGCTGCTCTTGGACGAGGCCGGCGTACGCGCGCGGCACGCGTGGGTCCTTCGCGAACGCGTAGAGCACGAGGAGCGCGGCCTCGGCGTCGTCGGTCG
>DASYCF010001390.1:0-2236 GCA_036500365.1 Byssovorax sp. | reverse complement strand
CGCGCGACGTCGCGGCTCGTCCGCACGCCCGCGTGCGCGCCGCTCGCCGAGGCCTGGCCCGCGCGCGCGACGTCGAGCTCCGCGACGAGCTCGACCAGCCACGCGAGGCGCGCCGGCGCGTACTTGATCCGCTTCGCGAGCGCGGCGTCGGCGAGCGCGGCCTCCGCGTCCGCCGCCCACGCGAGCGCCGTCGCGCGCACGGTGCCGCTCTGCGTCTGCGCGCCGAGCTTGCTGCAGTCGGCGTCGCTGCACTGGCCCGTGAACGCGTCGCGCTGCGGGTTGGTGAGCGCCGGCAGGCGCATCAGGAGCACCGTCGTCGTCGCCTCGCTCGACCGCGCCGATCGCGGCGCGCTCGCCTGGATCGTCGCCCTCGGGGCCGCCGCGTGCGCTGCCTCGGCCCTCCCGCGCGGGGCCGGCGCCCGCTTCGTCTTCTTCACTGCGCCCTTCTTGGCCGCCTTCTTCGTGGATCGCTTCGACGCCATCGCCCCGTCCCCTTCGCGAGCGCCTCGGCCGCGCACCCCGCGCGAGCCTCCCGCGCCGCGCGACGAGGCTATCGCCGCCCGCGCGAACCGGTCCACGCCGAACGCACCCACGGCGCACGGGCTCGATGGCCTCGGACCCGGACGTCGGTCGGCGGGGGCCGCGGCGGCCTCAGCCGCAGGTGCCGAGGCCCGCCGCGTTCGTGAGGCACGTGCCCATGCAGCAGTCGGCGTCGGCGGCGCAGGCGGCGCCCATCTTGCTGCACGCGCACGCGCCCATGACGCAGCGGTGCGACGCGCAGGCGCCGAGGCTCGCGGTCGGGTTGCAGGCGCCGCCCATCGTCTCGAGGCACACGTCGAAGGAGCCCGAGCCGCTCGGCTTCTGGACGACGACGCCGAAGGCGGCCTCCGCGTAGCACGCGTTGATCGAGGAGCCGTCGGCCTCGGCGCAGGTGAAGCCCGCGGGGCAATCGGCGGCGGCGTTGCATGGCTGGAACGCGCACGATTTCAGGAGCGCCGCGGGCGCGAACTCGTCGGTCAGCTTCGGCGAGGCGCAGAGGCCGGTCTCGCAGTCGGAGTCGGCTCCGCAGGCGTCGCCGCACGTCGCGAGCGCGCACGCGCCGCCGACGCACGCGTTCGTCGCGCAGTCCGACGGGCTCGTGCACGCGGCGGCGACGCGCAGGTCCGGCCCGCACGTCGCGTCGGCGTCGGCGGTGCCCGGCACGCACGCCTGCCCGCTCGCGCACGCGCCGAAGCTGTCGCACGCGTCGCCGCCGCAGCCCCCGTGCATCGCGACGGCGGCCGCGATCACCGCGAGCGTGAGGGCGAGCTTCTTCACAGGAGAGGGATATCAGCCGGGCGGCGCGCGCGCGACCGACGCTATGCTCGGCCGCGTGCGCACGCTCGTCTTCGGCCTCGCGCTCGGCCTCACCGCCTGCTGCGCGCCGGCGAGGATCGACGCGCCCGTGCCGCCGGCGCACCCCGTCGAGCGGATGATCCCGCTCGGCGGCTTCGGCGTCCCCATCGGCAACTGCGGCGCGCAGCCGCTCGCCGAGGGCCTCGTGCTGCGCGCCGACTATGCCCTGCGGAACGAGGCGCGCGCGCGCGTCGTGTTGAAGAACGAGGGCGACCGCGCGCGCCACCTCGCGCTCTCCGCGCCGATCGTCTGCGCCGAAGGCAGCGTGCGCAAATGCTGGAGCGCCGCCTCGCCGCGCGGCGCGTGGACGCCGGTCGAGATCGACCTCGCGCCGGGCGCGTCGTGGACGCTGGAGCTCGACGGCGCCCTCGTCGAAGCGCCGCGCGATCAGGCCGTCTTCGTCTCGCTGCGCGCCCGCGTCGACGGCGCGAAGGAGACCTGCACCGACGCCGCGGGCTGGGTCGCCGTCACGCGCGAGTGAGACCCCGCGAGCCGCGACCCCTCACCCGCAGGTGCTCGGGTCGGGGAGGACGCAGCGTCCGCCGAAGCAATACGCATAGACGTCGCACGTGTGCGTGAGATCCGTGGGGTCGCACGGCGAGCCGTCGGTGAGGACGAGCGGGCACTGCCGCGTCGCCGCGTCGCACGCGCCCGACTCGCAGAGCACGACGGCGTCGTCGCAGGGCATGCCCGGTTGCTCGTAGACGAGCGGCTCGCACACGTGCGTGCTCGCGTCGCAGCCGGTGTCGCTCGCGCAGTCCGACGAGCCGCCGCACGGCGCGCCGTCGGCGGTCACGACGTCGCAAACGCCGCTGCTCTTACAAACGAAGTCGGGCTCGTC
>DASYCF010001389.1:0-5002 GCA_036500365.1 Byssovorax sp. | reverse complement strand
CGCCGCGCATGCTGAAGAGGACGCCGCCGACGCCCGCGTCCGCGAAGCGGGTGAGCATCGTCGGGTCGCCGTCGAAGAGGTGGTAGTCCGTCGTGCCGAGCTGCTCTTGCCACAGCAAGATCGGCGTGCCCGCGGCCTGCGTCAGCGTCGAGAAGAAGGACAGGTTTTGTTGGACCTTCGCCTCGTCCCACGGGAGCCACCACTGCGCGGGGTCGGCCTCGACGTGCGGGTGCTCGGTGACGAGCACGTCCCACGCGCCCATCGAGCCGTAGAAGCTCGACACGACGTCGCCGCCGGTGCCCTCGCGGAAGTTCGACGCGTGCCAGCCGAGGCGCACCTGGGGCGCGTACTCATCGCGCAGCTTGAGGAGCGCCTTCCCGAAGCCGCCTGCGTCGTCCGAGAAGCCCGCGACGTCGGGGTAGCCGGAGCTCGCGACCATGACGGGGACGCTCGACGCGTCGCCGTTCCCCTCGACGCCGAACGACCACATCATGAAGCCCCACGAGTCGGGCTCGACGTGGACGATGACGGGCGGCGGCTCGTTCGCCAGCGATTGCAGCACGAAGACGAAGTGATCGAAGTACGAGCTCATGAGCGACGGGCTCGCGAGCACCTGCTGCACGACGTCGCTCTCGGCGCCCGTGAGCCCGGCCTGCTGGCCGATCTCGAGCAGCTCGTAGAACGTGAACACGGGCACGGCGCCGAGCGACTGCGCGAGCGCGGCGTTGCCCTGGAGCCAGCTCGAGATCGCGTCGGGCGGATCGCTCGTCGGCACGACGTACCAGTAGATGAAGCGCCAGCGCACGCCGTCGGTCGCGGCGGCTTGCGCGTCCCAGTCGCCGACCTCGGAGTAGTCCGACACGCCGACGCCGAGGTCGGCGCCGAGATCGGCGCAGATCGGGGGCGCGGGGCGGGCCGACGCCTCGCGCGTGACGGCGAGCGTCGCGACGACGGCGAAGGCGGCGAGGGCGGTTGCGCAGCGATTCACGTGGCGCCTTTCGACGTTCGCGCGACGGCGGGCCTCGGGCCGGTCGCGGCGAGCGCGAGGCCCAAGGTAGCCGCGTTCGAGGGCGCCCACACGACGATACCCGCCACTACGGCGAAGTCAGGCCGGCCCGTCTTCGGCGACGACTTTTCAGCGCGGCGGCGAAGGGCCGAACGCGAAGAACTGAAAGGTCCGGGCCGGAGCGTTCGTTCCCTGTCATGCTCCGGGAACCCAAGCCGCGACGCGGTGTCCTTGTCACGCACCCTGTGTCCTCCGACCCCGCCTCGCGCCGAACCTACGTCCTCTTCGGCCTCGGCTGCGCGGCGCTCGCCCTCGCCTTCGCGCTCTGGGCGCGGCGCAGCCACCCGGCGGCAAACCAGGCGACCGCGGCCGAGGCGAACGCGCGCGCGCACGGCCGCGCGGGGAGCCGCGGGGGGCCGTACGACGCGCACCGGGCTCCGCGGCAGGGCTCCGCCAAGCTCGCGCGCATCCGCGGCACCGTCGTCGACGCCGCCACGTCCCACGCGGTCGGCGGCGGCGAGGTGGTCTTCAGCAGCGGCCGCGGCGAGGTCACGACGCGCGCGGACGCCGACGGCAGCTACGAGGTGTTCGTGCCGCCAGGCGCGTATCACCCGTTCGTTCGCGGCAAGGGCTTCGCGTCGGCGGGCGAGGCTCCGCCCGAGCGCGTCAGGACGCCGCCGCGCATGCCCGAGGGCGGCCCGTCGGCGGTCGACCTCGCCCCGCTGGTCGTCGTGACGGACGACGCGTCCGGCGTCGACCTGCACGTGCTCACCTCGACGGTCGTCACGGGCCACGTCGCGAACCGCAGCGGGCAGCCCGTCGCGCACGCGGTCGTGCGCGCGCGGGGCGACGTGCGACCCGTGCTCGCGACCGACGTCGCCGAGACCGACGCCGACGGCGCCTTCCAGCTCGAGCTCCCTTCGGGCAGCTACTCGGTCGAGGCGAGCCACCCCGACTACGCGGGCGTGCAAGGATCGAGCGTCGCGCTGCAGATCGAGAGCGGGCGCGAGCCGTCGCCGATGTCGCTCACGCTCGTCGCGGGCTGCGTCGTCGAGGGCAAGGTGGTCGGCGTCGACGGGGCACCCCGCGGCGACGGCAGCGTCGACTACCGCACGCCTTCGATGAGCGACTTCAACCTCTCGACCTCGATCGCGCACGACGGCACCTTCCGCTGGACCTCGGTCGACGAGGGCGAGGTCTCGCTGCGCGCGTGGCCATGGATGTCGCCGCCCACCGAGCCTCAGACGTTCCAGTGCACCGACGGCGCGCGCTTCACGACGACGCTGCGCCTGCCGGGCGCCACGTCGGACGTCGACGGCACCCTCGTCTCCGCGGGCGGCGCGGCCGTGCCGTTCGCGTTCATCGACATCATCGCGCTGTCGCCGGGCGCCGTGACGCAGCAGGAGCGCGCCGACGAGAAGGGCGACTGGGCCGTCTTCTCGATGCCCGCCGGCCAGTATCTGATCACCGCGGCGGTGCCCGGCAAGGGCTTCGTCGAGCGCCACATCACCGTGCCGTCGCACGACGTCGAGCTCGTCCTCGGCGGCACGGGCTCGATCGCGGGCACGATCGCGGGCGTGGCGGACGGCGCCGTGTCGATGGATGTGAGCGCGTGCGAGCTGCACCCGTCGCGCTTTCGCCCCACGCGCTCCGACGTGCGGCTCGTCTCGGTGCACGACGGCCGCTTTCGCATCGACGGCGTGGCGGCGTGCCAGCTCTCCGTGTCCGCGCGCGCCGGCGGTGAGTCGGCGCTCGTCAACGTGACGGTCGGCCGCGGCGGCGCCACGGCGGCGAGCCTCGACCTCGCGCCGAAGCCCGCGATCGCGATCGACGACCCGCGGGTCGAGCCCGCGCCGGAGGAGCCGACCCGCGACGTCCCTGCGATCCAAGACGACGGGCCGGCTCCCGAGCCGGCGACCCCCGAGGCCGCTCCGCAAGAGGCCGCTCCGGAAGAGGCCGCCCCGCAAGAGGCCGCCCCGCAAGAGGACCCGCCGCCCGACGCGACCGAGATCGACTGACGCGCGCGCGTTGGTCGACCCGGGGCCGAGCTACGTCGTCGCGAGGAGGATCTCTTCGCCGCTCAAGGTGCGGAGGCCGTCCGTCCGGCCGTCGAAGTAGCGCGCCGCGAGGTCCGCCGACGAGACGTGGCGCGCGTCGCGAAAGCCTGCCTCACGGGCGAGCGCGACGATCTCGTCGGGGCTGAAGAAGCTGAGGAACGGCGTCCCGCTCGCGCGCGCGCCCGCCTGCGCTCGCTCGAGGCCCGGCCGGAGCTCGGGCGCGGCGAGCTCGAGCGGCAACGTGAACGACATCGCGAACGTCGACCCATGCGCGAGGGTGGCGACGTCGCGCAGCGTGGCCGCGTTCGCGTCGCGCGAGAGGTACATGCTCACGCCGGCTGAGGCGACGACGGCGGGCCTCGCCGCGTCGAAGCCGGCGGCGGCGAGCGCGCCGCGCCACGAGGCGCCCGCCTCGAAGTCGACGGGCACGAGCCGCAGCCACGCGGGGACGCCGAGCCCGAGCTCGACGAGCCGCTGCCGCTTCCACGCTTGCGGCCCCGGCTGGTCGATCTCGAAGACATGAAGGCGCGACCCGAGCTCGGGCCTGCGCTGCGCGAACGTGTCGAGCCCGGCGCCGAGCAACACGAGCTGGTCGACGCCGCGCGCCGCCTCCTCCTCGACCAGATCGTCGACGAAGCGCGCGCGAGCGAGGATCGACGCGCGGAACAGCTTGGTCCACTCCGGGTGCATGTCCGGCCGATCGCGCCACGCGGCGTCGGGCGCGGCCAGGCGCAGGCCCACGCCGTCGACGAACACGTGCGGCGAAGCGTCGACCTCGAGGTGCAGCGCGCGCCACAGGGCGACCCGCACGGCGGAAGAGTCTGCGCGAGCGATGGGTTGATCCGCCATGCCTCTCGTCTACGCCGCTGGGCGCCCCCGGCAGGAATTGAACCTGCGACCTTCGGTTTAGGAAACCTTACGACTTAGCGTTTAACAGCGCAACAACAACGAAGCTAGCGGGCGCGTGTGGCAAGCGTGTGGCAAACGTGGTACCTGTAGGGCATGCGAGCAAACCGCACGGGCGTGACGGGGCTTTCGAAGCTGAGCGACGGGCGGTACCGCCTGGACTTGCGGCCGCCGCTCGTGCCCGAGAGGGTCACGCGCCTCTACCCGCGCGACTGGACGCTGACGATGGTCCGCGCGGACGCGCGCCGGCAGACGGCGGACATCGTGAGCGGCCGGACGGCGGCCCGCGAGGCGGAGAAGGCGCAGCGGGCTGCGCTGCGACCCATCGCCGCGATGGCGCCCGAGGTCATCGCGTTCCGGAAGCAAGCGGGCGGCTCGCCGGCGACGCTCTCGGAGTTCACGAGCATCGTCAACGGCCGCATCGTGCCGTTGCTCGGGACGGTCGCGCCGCACGAGCTCACGTCGGAACGGCTCGCGGGGTTCGTCGACGCGCTCACGACGGGCGGGTGCGGGCCGATCCGCGTGCGCAACGTCGTCAAGGTGCTCGGCGCCTTCATCAAGATCGTCCGCGTGCGCGGGCTCGATCCCTTGCTCAAAACGAACCCCCTGCGGGACGCCGTGGAGCTCGGGTTGAAGGTCCCCTCGCCGAAGCGGACGGAGCCCGTGCGGCTCGCGCTCGACGACGCCCGCAAGCTCGTGCACGGCGCCAAGGTGCCAGCGGAGCGGCGCGCGCGGTACGCGCTCGCGTTCCTGACGGGGCTTCGTGACGGCGAGCTCGCCGCCCTCACGTGGGACGACGTCGCGGGGGACGTCGTGCGCGTCCGCGGCGCCGTCGCGCTCGTCGGTGACGGCAAGGTGGGCCCGCCGAAGACGGAGGCAGCCAAGCGCGACGTCCCGCTCCACGATGCGCTGCGCCCGTACCTCGCGGCGTGGCGAGCCGCGTGGACGAAGGCGGTCGGCCGAGCACCGACCGGAGCCGACCCGGTCTTTGCGAGCCCGCGGAGGGGCGTCGAGGGCTCCTTGCGGCCCTACC
>DASYCF010001388.1:0-5742 GCA_036500365.1 Byssovorax sp. | reverse complement strand
CCGGCTCGAGGAGGTCGACCTCGCGGGCGCGGAGATCGGCGAGTTCGTCGCGTCGCGCCTGGACGCGACCGGCTGCACGTTCACGGGCGCGCGGCTCGACGGCGCCGTGCTCGACGGCGCCACGCTCGACGGCGCCCGGCTCGACGGGGCGAGCCTCGTGCGCGCGACGGCCCCCGGGTCGAGCCTCGAGGGCGCGTCGCTCCGCGGCGCGAACCTCTCGGGCGCGTCGCTCGACGGCGCGACGCTCACGAGCGCAGACCTCGGCGACGCCAACCTCGACGAGGCCTCCCTCGGCGACGCGCGGCTCGACGGGGCGTCGCTCCGCGGCGCGTCGCTCCGCGGCGTCGATCTGTCGGCGTGCGTGCTCGACGGGGCGTCGCTCGAGGGAGCCGTGCTCGCGCGCGCGAAGGCGCACGGCGTCGATCTCGCGTCGATCGGCGTGCCGAAGGATCTCAGCGGCGCCGACCTCGAGGGCGCGCGCCTCGGCGGCGCCGACCTCCGCGGGACCACGCTGGTCGGCGCACGGCTCGACGACGCGGAGCTCGACGGCGCCGACCTGACCGGCGTCGACGCGGCGGGTGCGTCGTTCGCGAACGCGAAGCTCGTCGGCGCGTGCTTCGAAGGCGCGAACCTCGCTGGCGCGAACCTCGCCGGCGCGGACCTCACGCGGGCGCTGCTCGGCGGCGCGAAGCTCGCGGGCGCCGACCTCACGGGAGCCCGTCTCACCGGCGCCACGCTCGACGGCGCGAGCTTCGAAGGCTCGACGTGGGACGGCGCCGATCTCGCCGGCGCGTCGTTCGGCGCGTCCGCGCTCCGCGGCGCGTCGCTCGCGGGCGCGCGCCTCGGCGCGGTCGACCTCGCGGGGCGCGACCTCGAGGGGTGTGATCTTCGCGGCGCGGACCTCGGCGGCGCGCTGCTCGAGCGCGCGAACCTCGAGGGCGCCACGCTCGACGAGGCCAACCTGCGCTCGGCCGATCTGCGCGGCGCGAAGCTCGACGGCGCGTCGCTGGCGGGCGCCGACCTCGCGGACGCCCGCCTCGACGGGCTCGACCTGCGCAAGGCCGATCTCCGCGGCGCGAAGCTCGACGGCGTGGATCTGCGCGGCGCGAGGATCTGGAAGCAGAACCTCTCCGGCTGCGACCTCACGCGCGCCAAGGTCACGGGCGCGGCGATCGTGCAGACGCTCCTCGAGGGCTGCCTGGCCGCGGGCGTCGATTTCACGGGCTGCGATCTGACGAACTCGACGCTCGCCGAGGCGGATCTCGCGGGCGCGAACCTCGCCGGCGTGCTCGCGAAGCAAGCGAGCTTCGCGCGCGCCGTGCTCACGGGGGCGAACCTCGCGCGCATCCGCGGCCTCCGCGTGAACCTCCGCGGCGCGACGCTCGACGACGCGGATCTCACCGGCGCGTCGCTCGTCGACGCGTGCATCGAGGAGGCGAAGCTCGCGCGCGTGATGGCCGAGGGCGCGGACTTCACGCGGAGCCGCTTCACGAAGAGCGAGCTCGTGGGCGCGCGCCTCCGCGGCGCGAGCCTGAAGTGGGCGAACCTCGCGCACGCGGATCTCCGCGGCGCGGACCTGCGCGACGCCGACCTCGAGGCCGCGAACGTGCACCGCGCGAAGCGCGACGGCGCGAACCTCACCGGAGCGCGGACCAAGGACCTCGTCGACACGGACCCCGAGCGCGCGCGCGCCGAGGATTTCCAGCCAGGATAGGGGGCTCGTATGAAGCGAAAGAGTGCCGCAAACAACAAGGTCGTGCAGCTCGCGAGGCGGCGCGCGCTCGAGCTCGAGGACGGCGCCGTCGCCACGATCGAGGACGGCGCGCTCGAGCTGCGCGACAAGGGCGGGCGCCTGCTCGTGCGCTACGCGAACGGCTCGGCCGAGATCGCGGCGCCGTCGGGCGACCTCGTGCTGAGCTCGGCGTCGGGGCGCGTCGTCTTGCAGTCGGCGCTCGACGTCGAGGTGAACGCGGCGCGCGACATCGTCCACCGCGCCGCGCGCAGCGTCGATCTGGCCGCGGGCGACGGGCCGCCGCAGCTCCACATCGAGCCGCAGAAGACCGTCCTCAAGACCCCGCGCGTGCGCGCCGACGTGGGCGAGGCCGAGCTCGTCGCGGGCGTCGTCGCCACCGCGGCGCGGGCCATCGCCACCACGGCGACGACGATCGCCGTGCGCGCCGACAAATACGAGCTCGTCGCGACGCGCCTCGTCGAGAAGACGAAGGACGCCTTCCGCGACGTGACCGACCTCGCGCAGACGCGCGTCGGCCGCGCGCGCACGCTCGTCTCGACGATCTTCTCGCTCCGCGCGAGGCGCACCGTCGTCGCCTCCGACGAGGACACGAGCATCGACGGCCGCAAGATCTTGCTTGGTTAGGAGGAGCCTCTCATGGGTATGCCCGCTGCGACGAAGGGAGGGGGCCGCTGTGTCGGCGGCCCCGACGTGTGCAAGACGCCCGCGCCGACGGGCGCGCCGTTGCCCGTGCCGTATCCGAACATGGCCGACGTCTCGGGCTCCGACGACACGTGCGACAAGGTCGTCATCGTGAACAAGGAGACCGTCGTCGAGAGCTCGAGCATCTCGAGCTCGAAGGGCGACGAGGCAGGCACCGTCGGCGGCGTGAAGTCGAACGTCAACCGCGACTGCTGCAAGTTCAAGAAGTACTCGTCGAAGGTCTACGCAGGCGGCAAGAAGGTCGTCTATCACACGGTCACGACGGCCCACAACGGCTCGAACGCGAACGCGGTGGGCGCGCACGCGCAGCCGTCGCAGACCAAGGTCTTCGTCGCGACCTGAGCCGGAGACCGCGCGGAACATGGATCGAACCTGGCCCGTCGAGGCCTCCTCCGTCGGCGCGTGCGCCGTCGGCACGCGGCTCTGGCGTGGGCCGAGCACGCGGCACCTCACCGTCGTCGTCAAGGCGACGCTCGACCTCGTCCACGACGGCACGGCGCGCGTGGTCCCCGGCGAGGAGCTCGTCGCGCAGGATCGCCACTACCACAAGAGCCCGGGGCGCAGCGTCGAGGTGGCGAGCGAGCTCGCGCCGTACCTCGCGCGGTGCGATGTCACGCTGCGTGGCCACGCGCACGCGCCGCCGGGTCAGCCCTTGCCCGCCATCGTCGCGCGGCTGCTCGTGTCGCGCGCGGCGCCGATCCTCGACAAGCGCGTCTACGTCGTCGGCGATCGCGACGCGACGACGGGCGAGACGCAGCTCGTGCAGAGCGTGGCGCTCGACTACGAGCACGCGTTCGGCGGCCTGTCGTCGCCGGAGAACCCGGTCGGTCAGAGCGGCGAGGGGCGGCGCGCGCGCACGCCGAACGTGCTCGATCCGACCGAGCCGCGGCGGCCGATCGGCCTCGCGCCGATCTCGCGCTTCTGGCCGCAGCGCACGGCATTCCTCGGCAAGACGCCGCGCGCGACGATCGACGCGGACGAGCCCGAGATCGGTGACGGCTTCGACTGGCGCTACTTCCAGGCCGCGCCCGTCGACCAGCAGGTGCCCTACCTCGTCGGCGACGAGTGGATCGTGCTCGACGGCATGCACCCCGCGCTCGCGCGGTTCGTGACGCGGCTGCCCGGCGTGCGCGGCGCCGCCGTCGTCTACGCGTTCAAGGGCGGCGTCTGCGTCGCCGCGAAGCCGATCGCGCTCGAGCTCGACACGCTCGCGATCGACGCCGATCGGCTCGCCGCGTCCCTCGTGTTCCGCGGCAGCCTGCTGCTCGACGCGGGCGTCGAGCCGGCTGACCTCAAGGCGTACGGCGGGCTCGAAGTCGACGGCGCGAAGGTCGCCTGGCCCGACGCGCGTACGCTGGATCCGCCGCGGGGTCCGTCGATCGCGAGCGCGGCGGCCGCGCCGATCGACGGGGGCGAGACGCGCATGCTCGCGCCCGAGGACGCGCACCGCGCCGCGCTGGCCAAGGCGGATCCGTTCTCGCCCACGCGCGAGGGTGCGCTGCCCGGCGCCTCCGCGTCGACGCCCGCGGACGCGCCGCCGTCGTTCGGCGACACGCACACGGTCGACGACGCGGGCCCCCGCAGCGGCGCGCGCGCGCTCCCGTTCGGCGCCCCGACGACGATCGACGCGCCTCCACCCCCGCCGGTCGAGGCGCCGTCGCCTCCGACGTCGATCGTCGCGCCGCCGGCCTCCGCGCCCGCCGCGGAGCCTCCGATCGCGGCGCCGGACTTCGTCGACTTCTCTTCGACCTACAAGCAATCGCCCGACGACGAGGCGCGCGCCGCGGCCGAGAAGGCGGTGCCTTTCGCCGCGGCGCCGCGCGGCGCCCGCCCGCCCATCGCCGAGGCCGCGCCGCAGAGCGCGAAGTTCACGCCCGACTTCGGCAGCACGGTCACGCTCGACATCGCCGACCTCGACGAGCTCAAGCGCGCGTTCGCGCCGTTCGAGATCGCGGAGGCCTCGCCCGCTCTGCCCGCGCGCGCCCGTGCGGTGCCGCGCCGCGTGAGCCCGCAGGTGCCGATCGTGAACCCGACGACGCTCGGCGCCGCGGTCTCGACGTGGCAGCTCACGCCGCAGCAGGACGTCATGAGCGTGCTCGTGAAGGGCACGTTCGACCTCGTGCACGGCGACGCGGCCACGCTGCGCGACGAGAGCGATCTGCCGACGGGCGACGTGCACGCGGACGACGATCCGCAGCTCACGCTCGTCTACGCGTCGGATTTCGCCGTCGTGAAGCCGCGCGTCGACGTCGTGCTCACGGGGAGCGCGTACGCGCCGGGCAAGTCGTCGCCGCGCGCGCGCGTGACGTTCCGCTTCGGCGCGAAGGAGCGCGGGTTCACGCGGTCGATCGACGTCGTGGGTGATCGCGCGTGGAAGCGCGCGGCGATCGCGATCGCGCCGGGCGACCCTGCGCCGTTCGAGGTGATGCCGCTCGTCTACGATCGCGCGTTCGGCGGGCCGTCGCACGCGGCGAACCCGCTGGGCACCGGCATCGGCGGGACGCCGCCGCCGAACCTCGAGGATCCTGCGCGCCCGATCTCGTCGCCGAGCGACGCGCCGCCGCCCGCCTGCTTCGCGCCGATCCCGCAGCTGTTTCGCGAGCGGTGGTCCAAGCTCGGCACGTTCGACGCCGCGTGGCTCGCGTCGCGTTGGCCTTATTTCCCGGCGGATTTCGACGCGACGTATTTCCAGAGCGCGCCTCGCGCGCAGCAGCTCGAGCGGGTCGACGGCGCCGAGGCGTTCGAGATCCTCGGCATGCGCGCCGAGCAGGCGCCGATCTCGGGTGCGCTGCCGGGCCTCCGCGTCCGCGTCTTCGCGCTGACGCGGCCCGACCACGGCGCGCGCTTCTTCGAGATCCCGATGCGCATCGACACGGTCGCTTTCGACGCCGACGAGCTGAAGGTGAACCTCGTGTGGCGCGGCCTGCTCGACACGATCGACGACGAGGCGCGCGAGATCGAGGCGCTCTTCGTCCACGCCGAGCCGATGGCGAGCGCCCCGACCGCGATCGAAGAGGTGCGCGAGCTGCTGCTCGACGCCGTGACGCCCGACGACGCGGCGGAGGAGCCTGACGCGCTCGCGCTCGCGCCGCCGCCGCGCGATCCGGAGGAGACCGCGGCCTTGCGCGCGCGCGTGATCGAGCGCCTCGCCGCGGGCGACGCGTTCGACGGCGAAGATCTCGCGGGCGCCGATCTCTCGGATCTCGATCTGTCGGGCCGCTCGTTCGCGGACGCGATCTTGAAGGACGCGAAGCTCGACGGCGCGCGGCTCGACGGCGCGAACCTCG
>DASYCF010001387.1:0-6056 GCA_036500365.1 Byssovorax sp. | reverse complement strand
TTTGGGCGTGGAAGCGCAGTTTCAGGCTGCGCTCATCGCGCGCTCCGTAGCGATCGCGCATGAGGGATGCCCAGAGCTTGCGGGCGGCGCGGAACTTGGCGATCTCCTCGAAGAAGTCGTTGTGGACGTCGAAGAAGAAGGAGAGCCGCGGCGCGAAGGCGTCGACGTCGAGGCCGCGCTCGAGGCAGCTCTCGACGTAGCCGAGCCCGTCGGCGAGGGTGAAGGCGAGCTCCTGCGCGGCCGTCGAGCCGGCCTCGCGGATGTGGTAGCCGCTGATCGACACGGAGTTCCAGCGCGGCACCTCGCTCGTGCAGAACTGGATCATGTCCGTCACGACGCGCATCGCCGGGCGCGGCGGGACGAGCCACGCGTGCTGGGCGATGAACTCCTTGAGGCAGTCGTTCTGGATCGTGCCGCCGATCTTCTTGCGCGAGATGCCGCGCTGGTCGGCGAGGGCGACGTAGAACGCGAGCAGCACGATCGCCGGCCCGTTGATCGTCATCGAGGTCGTCACCTGCTCGAGCGGGATGCCGTCGAACAGGACCTCCATGTCGCGCAGCGTGTCGACCGCGACGCCGCACATGCCGACCTCGCCGAGCGAGCGCGGCGAGTCGGAGTCGTAGCCCATCAGGGTGGGAAAATCGAAGGCGGTCGAGAGGCCGGTCTGCCCCTCGGCGAGCAGGTATTTGAAGCGCGCGTTCGTCTGCTCGGGCGTGCCGAAGCCCGCGAACATGCGCATCGTCCAGAGCTTGCCGCGGTACATCGTCGGCTGGACGCCGCGCGTGAACGGGAACTCGCCCGGCAGGCCGAGCTCGGTCGCGTAGTCGGCGCGGTGCTCGACCGGCGTCACGAGGTCGGGCACGTCGACGCCGCTCCACGTCGTGAAGCGCTTCTCGCGCGGGGGCATGCGCGCCTCGGCGGCCGCGACGGGGCCTGCGCGCCACGCGGCGATCGACGCGCGGAGGGCCGCCACGCCGCCTGGGTCGAGGCCGAGCGACTCACCGCCGCCGCCGAACGCGCGGTCGTCATGCGCCGGTGCGTGCGCGTCGCCGACGGTCTTCGAAGCCTGCGCTTGCGCACCCACGGAAACGACGTGCTCCTGCATGGTGCTCTCCCTGCGTGCCGTCGCGAGATGCGCGACCACCCCGCACCTTACCGCTGGATTTCGGCGACGGCGAGCGTGTCAGCAACCGGACGGATCGAACGCCGCCGAGAAGACCGGCGTCGGCGCGTCGGCGAGCGAGTCGTCGATCGCGCCTTGAATCACGACGCCCCCGGGCGCGCAGATCGCGTCCTTGTCGCTCGACGGGAGCAGGGAGTTTCCCGTATCGAAGGTGACCGCGACCACGACATCGCTGTCTTGGTCGACCGTGAGCGGAAACTCGGGGTCGGTCGTGACGGGGAGCGGCGAGACGATCGGCGATTTGTCGTCGCTCGCGGTCACGAGGGAGAACTCGTCGAGCATCACGTAGCTCGAGCCGGCCGCGCGCGCGCCGAGGTGCAGATCCAGCGAGCAGCTCCCGGTCAGCTCGATGCCGAGCACGCTCCCACCGAGGGTCGCGGCGGGGCTCGAGATCGTCGGGTCGACGAACACGGCGGGGTCGGTGTTGGGGCAGCCGCAGAGCGCCACGGGGAGCGCCAAGAGAAGGGCGAAGCGCGTCATGGGCCGATCATAGCCCGAACGCGCGGTCGATCGCCTCGGCCACCCCGCCGCCCGTGTGCGCGTCGTTCGTGAGCTCGTGCGTCGCGCGCGCCTTCACCTCGGGCGGGGCCTGGCCCATCACGAACGAGCAGCCGGCCGCGTCGAACATCGACACGTCGTTGATCCAGTCGCCGACGACGACGACGTCGGCCGGCGTGACGCCGTGGTGCGCCGCGAGCCACGCGATCGCGGTGCCCTTCGTCGCGCCGCGCGCGCGCACGACCATCGCCCGCGTGCCGCCGAGGCGCGCGACCGGGAACGTGACGACGAGCGCCTCGGGCGCGCGCGCCGCGATGTCGGCCTCGGCCGCGGCGACATCGGCGTCGAGGCCGATCGCGACGACGGCCATGACGCCGAGCTCGTGCTCCCAGTGCGGGTGATCGACGACGCGCTCCACCATCGCGATGCGATCGGACCACGTGCGCACGTAGGCCGCGAACGGCTCGCCGCGCGCGTCGTGCACGATGCCGTCCTGCGCGAAGAGGAAGCTCGCGAGCGAGCGCGCGCCGATCGCGTCGCGCACGGCCGTCGCCGCGGCGGGCTTCAGCGGGTTCGCGAAGCGCTCTTCGTCGGTCGTGACGTCGACGATGTGCGCGCCGTCGACGCACGCGATCGGTCCGGCGATCCCGACGCTCCGCGCGATCACGCGCGTGCCCGAGTAGAGCCGCCCCGTCGCGATCGACACGGGCACGCCCGCGGCCGCGAGGCGCGCGATCGCCGCCGCGTCGTCCGGGTGCACCGCGCCGTCGCGGCCGAGGAGCGTGCCGTCGACGTCGAGGACGAGGAGCTTGGGACCGCTCACGAGCTCGGGGTTCGGTGCTTGCGCCCCGTGGTCGTCCATGACCGAGCGAAGCGAGGTCGGGTGGGGTATGGGGCCGCTTGAGGCCCCATCGTCAACTGCGGGCCGCTTGAGGCCCCATCGTCAACTGCGGGCCGCTTGAGGCCCCATCGTCAACTGCGGGCCGCTCGCGGCCCCATCGTCAATGGCCCGCGGCGGGGTAGACCGAGACCTGCTTGCGCGTGTTCGACTTCCACTCGTATTTCACGAGGCCGTCGACCAGCGCGAACAGCGTGAAGTCGCGGCCCGTGCCGACGTTCTTGCCGGCGTGGATCGACGAGCCGACCTGCCGGACGAGGATGTTGCCGGCGCGCACGTCGGCGCCGCCGTAGACCTTGACGCCGCGCTTCTGCGCCTTGGAGTCACGGCCGTTGCGCGAGGAGCCGCCGCCCTTTTTGTGTGCCATGTCGCTTCTCCGTCGAGAGGTGGGGGCTCAGCCCGTGATGCCGGTGATGCGCAGCTCGGTGAAGGGCTGGCGGTGGCCGTTCTTGCGGCGGTAGTTCTTGCGGCGCCGGAACTTGAAGACCACGAGCTTCGGGCCGCGGCCCTGGCCCGTGATCTCGGCCGCGACGGACGCGCCCTTCACGAACGGCTGGCCGACCTTCGGCGCGTCACCGCCGAGGAGGAGGACCTCCCCGAACGTGAGCTTGTCGCCGGCCGCGCCGGGGAGCTTCTCGACGCGGAGCTTCTGCCCCTCGCTGACTCGGTATTGCTTGCCGCCCGTCTTGATGACCGCGTACATGGCTTCTTCCTGCGTTTCTGCGCTGCTTTGCGCCCGTCTTGCGGAGGCAGCGATGCCGCCGGGTGAAACGGGGAGGCGCAGTATACGGAGAACGATCCGCTTGGCAAGCCCGTCGGCGCGGGGCGTAGTAGCCTCGCCCGCGTGGCGAAGCTCAGCGACCTCGCGCGGTCCGGAAGCGCGGGCTTTTCGTTCCGCATGCCCGGCAAGCCCGAGGAGCCGGCGATGGCGCAGGCCGTCGTGCCCGACCCCGAGCGCAGGGTGCTCTGGCTCTTCACGCACTCGCCGTTCCCGGTCGACCTCCGCGACGTGTTCGATGCGGAGCTCCGGAGCGACCTCACGCGGCAAGCGCGCGCGAGCTTCGACGCCGCGAAGGAGCCCGACCCCGGCGTCCCCGCCGGCGCGAAGAGCGTCGTCGAGCAGAAGACCGAGGAGCCGCCGCTCTGGCCGATCGTCGACCTCGAGCGCGTCATGGTCGGCGGCGCGAAGGCGGTGCGGATCGTCGAGCGGATCATGATGCGGCGGGGGCGCGAGGTGATCGCGGCGCGCCTCCAGGTGCCGCTCGCCCACGGCGCGCTCCACGCCGTCGCGATGGCCGAGTCGCGACAGACGGGCCTCCGCGAGTCGACGCTCGCGATCGCCGCGGCGCCGAAGGGCGAGCCCACGAGCTCGCTCCCCCGCGCGGAGTACGACGACCCGAAGCACGACGCGGCGTTCCCGCAGCACCCGCTGAGCTGCGTGCGCGGCGCCATCGCGTGGCTCCTCGCCTCGAAGGGCGGCGCCCTCGCGATCACGGCGCCGCGCGTCGAGCTGCCCGTGGGCGAGGTCGTCGTCGGCAAGCACGCGTGCGCGCTCGTGCCCCCACCGCGCTGCCTCGCGGTCGACGCCGCCACCGACAAGCGGTTCGCCGTCCGCATGTTCGCGCGCACGCTCCTCTCCGACGATCAGACTCGCGCGTTCGACGTGCTCCGCAAGCCGAAGCTCGACGCAGCGCCGACGCCCGAGGCGCTGATCGAGCTCGCGGGCGACGACATCGACGCGTGGGAGCGCGAGGGCGCGTCGGGCATCGAGCGCACGTCGAAGGTGGTGGACGGCGCAGAGGGCTGCGTCGAGGTCGAGACCACGGTCACGTTCGCCGTCGGCAAGAAGAGGTCGCACTCCGTGACGCGGTGGCGCGCGTACCCCGACGGTCACCGCGTGCGCCTCTCGGCGTCGGCGCCGCCGTACGTGGCCCACGCCGAGCTCGCCGACGAGCTCGCCGCCTCGATGAAAACGTTGCGCCTCGTCGACCCGGGCTGACGCGCGACGAGCCTTCGGCGACGCATGGGCGACTGAGCTCGATGGGCAATGGGCAAGTCGCGTCGCCGTCGTCGTCCGACCGACTCGCGGGCGACTAGCGACGTTTGCCGCTGCGGAGGAGCTGAAAATAGCGCCGCGCGATGCCCGAGGCCTGGGCCGCCAGCGCGACGTTGCCGCCGTGCTCGGCGAGGACGCGCTCGATGTACGCGCGCTCGAACGCCTCGACGACGCGCAGGCGCGCGAGCGGCAGCGGCAGGCGCTCGGCGAGGACGGTCGCGAACACGTCCGCGCTCGGCGCTCCGGGGCGCGGAGCGGACGGTGCGCCGCGGGCGCTCGGCGGAGGCTCGCCGAGCATGGGCCCGCGCGCGATCTCGTCGCCCAGCGCGAGCTGCCTCGCGACCGCGTTCCGGAGCTGCCGGACGTTGCCGGGCCACGTCATCGACTGCCAGCGCCGGACGAGCTCGGGCGTCAGCGCCGCGGGGTCGCCGCCGAGCTCCTCCCAGTGCCTGCGCGCGAGCACCTCGACGTCGCCCGCGCGCCGCCGGAGCGGCGGGAGCTCGACGCGGCCGACGGCGAGCCGATGCAGCAGATCATCGCGGAAGCGGCCCTCTTGCACCTCGCGGTCGAGGTCGCGGCGCGTCGCCGCGAGGACGCGCACGTCGACGCGCGTCGCCTGCTCGCCGCCGATGCGGCGGATCTCGGAGCGCTCGATCGCGCGAAGCAGCTTCGGCTGCAGCGTGAGCTCGAGGTCGCCGATCTCGTCGATGAGCAGCGTGCCGCCCTGCGCCTGCTCGAAGACGCCGCGGCGCGCGGCGACCGCGCCGGTGAACGCGCCGCGCTCGTGGCCGAAGAGCTCCGACTCCATGAGGCTCGCCGGGAACGCCGTGCAGTCGAACACCACGAACGGCCCGGACGCGCGCGGGCTCGCCTCGTGGATCGACTCGGCGAGCGCCTCTTTCCCCGTGCCGGTCTCGCCCTCGATGATCACGGGGATGCGCGACGCCGCGATGCGGTCGAAGAGCGGATAGAGGCGCCGCATCTCGCGGCTCCGCCCGACCAGGCGGCCGAACGCCTCACGCGGCTCGGCCTCGTCCGCGGCCTCGCCCTCGTAGCGCGCGATCGAGAACGTCGTCGCGCCGACGCGCACGACCTGACCGGGCACGACGTGCGCGTCGATGACCGACACGTTGTCGACGAAGGTGCCGTTCGTCGTCTTCGATTGCACGACGGTGCCGGCGAACCTCGTCGAGTCGGAGCTCTTCGGCCACGAGCGCGGCGCGTTCACCGGCGCGATCAGCGCGCGGAAGGGCGTCTTCGAGCAAGCGCGCGGCGGGACGCTGCTCATCGACGAGATCGGCGACCTCGACCTCGCGCTCCAGCCGAAGCTCCTCCGCGCCATCGAGAAGAGCGAGTTTCGGCGGGTCGGCGGCGCGCAGGCGATCCGGCTCGACGTGCGGATCATGGCGGCGACGCGGCGC
>DASYCF010001386.1:0-4372 GCA_036500365.1 Byssovorax sp. | reverse complement strand
GCCGGTGCCGCACGTGTCGACGACGGCGGCGAGGCCGTGATCGACCGGCAGCATCACGGCGCGCATCGACTCGACGGCGGCGGCGATCACGTCGGCCGTCTCGCCGCGGAGGCGCAGCGCGACCGCGAACCCGGCGACCTGCACCGGCGTCCAGTCGCCCGCGAGGATCGCGTCGAACGCAGCGCGGATCGTCGCGGCGCGCGCGCCGCCCGGCGACGCGAGCTCCTCGAACACGTCGGCGAACCGCGCGCTCACGCGGCCGCGCCCCGCACGCCGTCGAGCCAGCTCGCGAGCAGCTCTGCGCCGCGCGTCGTCAAGAACGACTCGGGGTGGAACTGCACGCCCTCGACCGGCCGCGTCTTGTGGCGCAGGCCCATGATCTCGCCCTCGGCCGTCCAGGCGCTCACCTCGAGATCGGCCGGCAAGCTCGCGCGCTCGACGACGAGCGAGTGGTAGCGCGTCGCGGTGAAGCCCTGCGGGAGGCCGCGAAACAAGGTCTTCTCGTCGTGGAGGATCGGCGACGTCTTGCCGTGCATGAGCCGGTCCGCGCGCACGACCTCGCCGCCGAACGCCTGTCCGATCGTCTGGTGGCCGAGGCACACGCCGAGCACGGGCAACGTCTCCGACAGCGCGCTCGCGATCGCGAGGCTCGCGCCCGCCTCGTTCGGCGTGCACGGCCCGGGCGAGATCAGGATCGCGTCGACCCCGAGCGCGCGCGCCGCGTCGACGTCGATCTGGTCGTTCTTGCGCACGTCGCACCGCGCGCCGAGGACCTCGAGCGCCTGCACGAGGTTCCACGTGAACGAGTCGTAGTTGTCGACGACGAGGAGGCGCGTCATTCGCGGCGCATCGTAGCGCGCTTGGCCCAGCCGGCGCCCGCCGTGTAAGCCCGTCGCATGAGCAACGAGCGCCGCGCCGCGCCTCGGCGGAACGTCGAGGTCTACTTCAACAAGTACATCGATGGGCAGCCCTTCGTCTGCGAGGCGCTCGAGCTCTCGGAGACGGGCATGCTCGCGCGCAAGATCCACGAGCCCGACGCGCCGCGCGCCTGCTACGCCGTCGAGCTCGCGGGCGACGACGCGACGGGCGAAGAGCGCGTGTGGCTCTGCGCGACGCCCGTGTGGACCGACGGCAAGGTCGAGGCGCTCGGCTTCGTCGGCCAGAGCGACCGCGACAAGGCCCGCCTCGCCGCCCTCGTCGCCAAATAGCTACTGCGGCAAGAAGCCCGTCTCGCGGTAGAAGCGCTCCATGCGCAGGCTCACGAGCTCGGGGTACTCGACGGCCGTGTAGTGCGTGCCGCCGCGCACCACGAGGATCTCGCTCGACGGGATCTTGCGCGCCATCTGCTGCGCGAGCGCGACGGGTGTCATCAGATCGCGATCGCCGGTGACGACCAGCACGGGCACGTCGATCCGAGGCAGCACGTCGGCCGCGTCGTGCTCGCCGATCGCGCGGAGGTTGCGGAAGAACGTCTCCATGTCGAGCTGACCGAACGCCTGCACGAGCTCGGTGAACACCCCGTCGTCGAGCGTGGGCCCGATGAGCCCGAGCCGCTTGAACCACGTCACGCACTCGGGCAGGGCGGTCGCCTTGCGCGTCATCTGCGTCGCGATCGAGTGCACGCGCCGCGCGAGGTCGACGAGCGACGGGAGCACCTGCTTCATGCCCGGCAGCGGGCTCAGCGTGTCGAGCGGTCGGCCGAACGTGCCGTTCAGGAGCACGAGGTCGTGCATCCGCGGCCGGAGCGTGCGCGTCGCCTCGAGCAGCACCTGCACGCCCATGCTCCAGCCGACGAAGCTCGCCTTGTCGACCCCCTCTGCGGCGAGGATCGCCTCGAGATCTCTCACGTGGTTCGGGATCGCGTAGGCGCTCTGCACGTCGTTCTTCGGCCGGCCGGACGCGTAGAGGCCGCGGTAGTCCCACGTGATGAAGCGACAGCGCGCGCCGAGGTAGTCGATGATGCCCCGC
The DNA here is from genome assembly GCA_036500365.1 of Byssovorax sp. Classification (GTDB taxonomy): domain Bacteria; phylum Myxococcota_A; class Polyangia; order Polyangiales; family Polyangiaceae; genus DASYCF01. The sequence goes on along the minus strand of DASYCF010001386.1, from coordinate 2,404 downwards.
CACGCGAGGTAGGTGCCGCCGAGCCCGTTCGCGAGGATGACGACCGGCGCGTCCGGCGAAGGCCCGGCGGTCACGTGGTAGGCGATCTCGGTGCCGTCCAAGGCCCGCACCTTCCGCGTGTCGATCGCGAGGGGGAGCTTCGGAGGGAGCATGCGGGATCTCCGTAGTCGCGTCGTCGAACCGGATCCATACGCGCGGGCGGCCGCCGAGGACCCGTTGCGAAACTCGGAGGGCGCGTTGACACAGCCGCGCCCGCGCCGCTAACGTGCGGCCCGGATCGCTGGCGCGTGAAGCGCCCCCGAGCAGGCAGATGGCCGACGAAAAGAAGAAGACCAAGATCAATTTGAAGGACCGCCTCGGCAGGGGCGGCGGTGCGGGCGCGGGCGGCGGCGTCGTCCCTGCGCCCATGCCGAGCGGCCCTGGCGCCGGCGCCTTCGTGCCGCCGCCGATGGGCGACGACGGCAACCGCGTCTCGGGCACGCCCGATTCCGGCCCGGACGAGGCGCGCGGATCTGCGCCAGCCCCCGCTCCCGCCGCCATCCCCGCGCCGCCTAAGGCGCTCGGGATCGCGCCGCCGCCAGGCATGTCGCCCGGCATCCCGCTGCCGCCCTTCGGCCGTCCCGCGCCGCAGGCCGCCGCGCCCAAGGCGACCGCGCAGGCCCAGACGATCAAGGTCGAGGTCGGCGAAGAGGTCGTCGCCGAGCGCAGCAAGGCCTCACGCCGCGCGGCTCTCTACGCGATCATCGCGGCGGCCGTCGCCGTACCGGTCGGCTTCGTCATCGGCGGCGCGAAGGACCGCGGCGACCGCGCGAAGGCAGCGCAAGAGGGCGCCGGCCTCCTGTCCAAGGACGTCAAGGCGGCCGACGACAAGCTCAAGGAGCTCACCGACAAGATCACCGACGGCGCGAAGCAGCTCGGCGAGAAGAAGTTCCCGACCGACCTCGTGACCGCGCTCGGCAGCATCAACATCCCGTTCGACGCGTCGAACCTCGAGAACCGCCAGGTCGGCTCGCTCCCGGCGAAGGTGCTCCGCCCGCTGCTCAACTTCACCTCCGCCGCGCAGGACGTGAACAAGCAGAAGGACGCGCTCAAGAACATCCTCACGGCCGCCGAGAAGCCCATCACCAAGGCGTGGAAGGAAGAGAAGGATCCGCCCGCGAACTTCGCGATCCTGTTCGGCCGCAACGGCGACAAGACGTACGGCGAGCTCGTCCCGATCAAGGAGCCCTTCCCGTTCGGCGGCAAAGACTGGCCGGGCAACATCACGGTCACGAAGTACGAGAACCGCAAGCCGGCCGAGAAGAAGGCGACGCGCTGGGTGAAGGGCGATCTGACGGGCAGCGATCCCATCGTCGTCCCCGCCGAGCCCGGCTCGGTCGCGCAGTTCTCGAACGACGCGCTCGTCGGCCGCCTCAGCAAGGCGCTCTTCGAGCTGCGCGAGACGCTCGAGGGCAAGAAGGACGACCCCACGCACGAGACCGCGGGCCTCGTGAAGGACGGCGACGACCTCGCCAACGAGCTCCACAAGGTCGCCATCAGTCGATGATGGGGCCGCGAGCGGCCCCAAACCCGGACGTCGCTTCGCTCCGTCAACTTCGCCCGTAGGCGTCACGGCGCCACCGCGATCGGGCGCGTCTCGGCGATCACCTCGCCTCGGCGTCCCGAGGACCTCGGTGTGGAGATCACGCGACGCGGTTGTGAATCGACGGGGGGTCGAGCGCGCCGTGGTGGCCGGGGTGGTGGTGGGTGCGCGTGGGCGAGCTCGTCATGACGACGATCGCGATGACGGTGCCGATGATCAGCGTGAGCACGATCGGCGCGAGCGTCGTGATGCCCACGAACCACATGACCCGCTTCGTGTTGACGAGCGGCGCGGCGGGCGCAGAGAAGCTCGGAGCGTCGGGCGCCGCGGCTTCAACGGCGTAGCTGCGGTCGAACAAGACCCAGAACGGCGTGAACACGGGCGGGGCACCCTTTGGCCGGGCGAGGGCGCCTCGCGGGACGAGCGCCGACGTCCGGCAGTGGCCGCACGTCACGATGTCGGTGCCGGGCGCGAGCTGGAGGCCGGCGCCGCAGTTCGGGCACGTGAGCGCGACGAGGCCGCTCCCCGCGTCGCGCTTCACCAGCGCCTGCGCGCGATCGGTGCGCTGCTCGGGCGCGATCACGCCGCGGATCGCCTCGCTCTGACCGCGCGCGGCGGGCGGCACGGCGTACTCGGCGCGGTCGCCGCAGCGCACGCACCACGCGCGGAGGTTGCCGCGCCCGTCGAGCTCGGCGGCGATCGGCGTCTTGCACGCCGAGCAGAGCGGGTGACCGGCGCTCGCCTTCACGCGCAGCGACATCGTCGTGGTGTTGCCGCCGCGGATGATGAGCGACGACTGCGTGTGCTCGAGCGTCGTCGCGT
>DASYCF010001385.1:0-5880 GCA_036500365.1 Byssovorax sp. | reverse complement strand
GCGAAGAGGCCGTACGCCTCGCGGTAGTTCTTCGTGATGTAGAACGCGTACGCCTTCGCGGCGGCGTAAGGGCTCCGCGGGTGGAACGGCGTCGACTCGCGCTGCGGCACCTCGGCGACCAGGCCGTAGAGCTCGCTCGAGCTCGCCTGGTAGAAGCGGCTCTTCGCGCCGAGCTTGCGCACCGCCTCGAGCAGGCGCACCGCGCCGAGCGCCGTGACCTCGGCCGTGTACTCGGGGATGTCGAACGAGACGCGCACGTGGCTCTGCGCGCCGAGGTTGTAGATCTCGTCGGGCTGCGCGTCGGCGAGGATCGACTGCAGCGACGAGGCGTCGTTGAGGTCGCCGTAGTGGAGCTTGAGGCGCACGCCGCTCTCGTGCGGGTCGCGGTAGAGGTGATCGATGCGCTCGGTGTTGAAGGAGCTCGAGCGGCGCACGACGCCGTGCACCTCGTAGCCCTTCGCGAGCAAGAGCTCCGTCAAGTAGGAGCCGTCCTGACCCGTGATTCCCGTGATGAGCGCGCGCGGCATGACGGCCGAGCCTAGTGCAGCGTCCCCGAGGGTTGGCGGAAGAATCGGCGGCCGTGCGCGGCGCGCGGCGACCGGGTTAGGGCGCGGGCGCGGCGGGCGGCGCGTCGTCGGGCTGGTCTTCCCCTGCGGGCTTGTGCGGCGCGAGGTGCGTGATCGCGTCGTCGACGTCGCGCCCCGACAGCGGCGCCGGCCGGAACGTCGGCGAGAGGTACGGCGGCTCGGGCGTCGCCGCGGACGGGTAGCCGTACGTCACGCTGAACGCGAGGGTCTCGCGCGTGTAGGCGACCTCCGTCAGCGCGAGCGCGCCGAGCGGCTCCTGCCGCGTCACGTTCACGCGCGCGCCGAGGAGGAGCTCGGGCAGCGAGTGCGGTGACCAGCCGACGCCCGCGTCGACGAGCCAGACGTTGAACGGATCGACGAGCGAGCCGTCGGTCGCGATCGCGCGCGTCCGCTCGAACGACGCCGTGGCCGACGCGACGAAGTCGCGCTGCAGCGCGATCGGCGCGGAGACCTTGAGCGCGACGAGGTCGACCAGCTGGATGTCGGCGAGGAAGACGTCGAGCGTCGCCGCGTGCTCGTACGTGAGATCGATCGCGTAAGTCGGCCGGCTCCAGTCGATCGACGCCGCGCCCGTCGGCTGCACGAAGAGGCTGCCCGACTCGCCGGGCACGATCGACGTGACGACGCCGGCGTCGAGCTTCGACGAGAGATCCGCCGTGTAGTCGTGCCGCCACGAGAGGACCGCGTTCGTGAGGTTCTGGTTGAACGCGTTGACCGGCTTCTCGGTGAGCGGGCTCGTCCCCGAGGTGAAGTGCGCGAGCGTGTCGCCGAGCGTGAGCGATCCCGTGTCGCGCTCGCCGAGGTCGTGCTCGAGGACGACGCCGAGCTGCCCGCCGTACGTGCGCGGCTGGGCCGGCGTGACGTCGAGCGGCACGGAGACGGTGAACGTGCCCGACTCGGTGAGGCGCGTGGTCTCGCTCAGCGCCTCGAGGAAGCCGGCGACCGCGGAGCCCTGCAGGTTCTCGCCGAACGCGGGCGCCGCCGCGACGACGGTCGTGCTCGGCGCCGCGCCCGTAGCGAGCGTGTTGAGCGGCGCCTCCGTGAGCGTCACGCCCGAGAGGAAGTCGACCGTGGGCGACACGTACACGTGGTTCTCGTACGCGAAGCGGTGGGCGTACGTGATGAGGCCCGCGTTCGTCGAGAAGTCCGGGTTCAGCTGGACGTTGAGCGTGAACGTGTAGTCGAGCGCCTGGTCGATGCGCGGCTGCTCGTACGTCGCGCCGACGGACGGCGTGAGCGCGAAGAAGGGGCCGGTGCCCGTGGTGTCGCCGGCGTCGGTCTGCACCCAATTTTCGCCGACGGTCGCCGTGCCGGACGCGTGGCCGCGCAGCGGGTCCGCTCGTGCGGCGCCTCCGACGAGCGTCGTGGCGCACGCCGACGCGATCGCGAACGCGCGCGCGGAGACCTTCATCGCGCGGACGCTACCACGGCGCCGCTCGTGTATAGAGTCGACGCGATGGGCCGCATTTCGGACTATTTCAAGAGCAAGTACGTCCACACGTGGGCGAAGGGGTACGGCCGTCACCTGACGCGCGTACACGAGCGAGTGGATGGACCGCGGCATCTCCTGTTCGCGTTCTGCGATCACCACGAGCCGCTCTGGAACCACGTGAGCGACGCCGTCGGCGACGCGCGCGTGCGCTTCTGGACCGAGGCGTACCCGCGCCTCGCCGCCGAGTTCACCGACGCCGACGGCCACCACCCGCGGCACTCGTTCTTCTTCCCCGGCGAGCAGTACCGCGCGCCCTGGCTCGAGGCGCTCGCGGGCTTCACGAAGGCGGGCATCGGCGAGGTGGAGTTTCACCTGCACCACGACGGCGACACCGCGGCGACGCTCCGCGCCGACCTCCGCAGGTACCTCGGCCTGTTCGCCGAGCACGGCCACCTCGCGCGCGGCCCCGAGGGTAACGAGCTCCGCTTCGCGTTCATCCACGGCAACTGGTGCCTCGCGAACGCGCGCGCCGACGGCAAGATGTGCGGCGTCGACGCCGAGATCCCGCTCTTGTTCGAGGAGGGCTGCTACGCCGACTTCACGTTCCCCGCCGCGCCGGACGAGGCGCAGCCGAACGTCGTGAACCAGATCTACTGGCCCGTCGGCGACCTCGCCGAGAAGCGCGCGTACGAGCACGCCGAGGAGGCGCGCGTCGGCCACGTGAAGCGCGACCGCATCCTGCTCGTCGAGGGCCCGCTCGCCGTCGCGACGCGGCCCGAGCGGGTGCCGGTGTACGTGGAGAACTCGGCCATCACGGCGCGCAACCCGGGCAACGCGGCGCGCGCGGCGACGTGGGTCGCGCAGGAGATCCACGTCGTCGGCCGACCGGAGTGGGTCTTCGTGAAGGTGCACACGCACGGCGCGCCCGAGCGCGAGGCGGCGTCCCTCCTCGGCGAGCCCGGCCGCGAGCTCCACCGCGCCCTCGCCCGTTACAACGACGGCGAGAAATGGAAGCTCCACTACGTGACCGCGCGCGAGATGTTCAACGTCGCGATCGCCGCGATGGAGGGCCGCGAGGGCGACCCGAACGCCTTCCGCGACCACGTCCTCGCCCCTCCCCCTGCCGCGGGCTGAGGCGGGCGCTGCGGCGCGGTCAGGCGTCGAGGACGACGACGCCGAGGACGGGGGTCGGCGTGAGCTGCTCGTGGGCGCGCTTGAGCTGCTTGCGCTGCGTGCGCCGGGACATCGCGACGAGGACGACGCCGTCGGCCTGATCGGCGACGACGTTCACGGAGCCGCCGCCGAGCACGGGCGGCGTGTCGATGACGATGAGCTCGTACTCGGCGAGCTTGAGCGACGCGATGCCGCGCGCGAACGGCGCCGGATCGGGCACGGCGCCGTGGACGTGCGCCGGGTCGAACGCGAGCACGTGGAGCGAAGGGAGCTGCTCGACGACGTCCCACGGCGCGCTCTCCGAGCGGCCCTCGAGCTGCTCGTGGAGACAGGCCGGCGGCGCGAAGTCGAACAGGCGCGCGAGCGCAGGCGCGCGCGCGTCCGCCTCGATGAGCAGCACGCGGCCGCGCGCGGACTCGCGCATCGCGAGCGCGAGGTTCGCGGCGCACGACGTCTTGCCCTCGCCGTGCTCGGCGCTGGTGACGGCGAGGACGCGCACGCCGGACTGCGTGAGCTTGCGCATGAGGCCGCGGTACGCGTCGGCGCGCTCCGAGTACGGGTCGGCGAGGAGCGTGAGGCGCCCGTCGATCGAGGCGGCCGGCGGGCACTGCGTGACGCGCGTCTCGGTGCGCCTGAACGGCGACGGGCGCGCGCGCGTCGGCGCGTCGTCGGCCGGGGCCTCGCCGAGATCGGTGACGATCTCGGCGTCGACGACGATGACGTTCGGACCGCCGCGGTGCGACTCGGCGCGCTGGACGACGCGCGGCTCGATGGGCTCCCCCTCGATGACGATGGGCTCCGTGGGCGGCGCCTTCGACGTGTAGCCCTGAGACATCGGCCGGACGACGGGCATCCGCACCGTCTCCGTGCGGCCGGGCGCGCGCGTCGTCTCCGGCTCGCTCCACGAGTACGAGTTGCCCTCCTCGCGTGACGCCTCGTAGCGGAGCTCCTCGGCCTCGACCTTGTCGGCCTCGTGCGCCTCGATCTCGGGGTAGACCTCGCGCTGCGGCGGCGCGGTGCCGGCGGCGGTCGACAGGTGCACGACGCGCTCGAGCATCTCCGCGTGCACGTGGGCCGAAGGAGGTATCGAGTACCAGTTCACGACGATGCTTCGCAGGCGCCGCGCCTCGATGAGGAGCGCGCGGGACTCCGCCGTGCCGCTCGCGCGCGCGAGCGACGCGATGGTGCCCTCGAGCGAGCGCTCGAGCGACGCGAACGCTCCCTTCGTCGTCGGCGGGCGACCGAACGTCTCAGACACCGGGCGTCCGCTTCTTGGATGCGCGCGGGACGAGCCCGAGCACGGGCCCGACGTTGAGGAGCTCGACCTCGCTCGGATCGTAGATGCGGTCGTCGAACAGGAGGCCGCGGAGCGCCGCGAGCACGATGCCGATCGCGAGCGAGAAGAAGAAGCCCGCGCCGAGGACGGTCTTGTTCGGGATCGACGACGGCCCCGTCGGCCGGTAGGCGGGGTCGAGCACCGCGATCTGCGCCGCGTAGCCGCCGATCTCGGAGCTCGCCGCCATCTCCGCCTTGAAGAGGCGGCCCTCGAGGTCGACCGCGCGCTGCTGCGCCTTCGTGAGCTCGCGGTTCAGGCGCGCCCACTCGGTCTCCATCGCGACGATCTCCTCGTCCTTCTTCGACGAGGGCGCCTTCTCCTTCGCCGACGCCTCGGCTCGCGGCGCGCGCGGCCTCGGCGGGGGCTCGGCGGCCGCGGGCGGCGCAGGCGGCACCTCGGCGGCGATCTTCTCGTCGATGGCTTGGAGCGCGGCCTCTGCGCTCGCGGCGCGCATGCGGGCGGCGCGCATGTCGGGGTGCTCGTCGGTGAGGCGCCGCTCCTTGTCGGCGACGTCGCGCTGGGCGGCGGCGACGTCGGTCTGCGCCTGCACGCGCTGCGCGGCGAGCGCGGGGTCGACGGCCTGCACGGCGGCGGCGGACGCGGAGGGGCTCGCGCGGCGACGGGCGACGGTGCGCGACGCGGCCTCCTGGTGCTGCTCCTGCTGCTGGGCGCGCACGCCGATGCCCACGCGGCTGCCGTTCGCGTTGTCGTTCGCGAACTCGGGGTGGTCGGCGACGAACTGCGCGACCTCGGACTCGGCCTTCTCGAGCTCGTCGTTGCTGCGCTTCTTCTCGGCGTCCAGGAAGTGCGTCGTCTCCTTGGCCTGGTCGGTCTTGAGCTTCGCGTTCTCCTCGACGATCAGGTCGGCGAGCTTCGCCGTGACCATCTGCGCCTCGTCGCGGCTCGTGCCCTCGAACGTGATGGCGAACGTGTCGGTCGAGCGCGCCTTGAAGTCGATCTTGCGGCGGAACATCTCGACGGCGGCGTTCTCGTCCTGCCGCGCGACGATCTCGGGGTAGAGGTGATAGAGGCGGATGACCTGCTTCAGGTTCGCCTGCGCGAGGAGCATCTCCTTGAGCTTGGCGCCGAGCATGCGCAGCGGGTCGGGGCCGCCGGGGTCGTTGTTGATGAGGCTCCGCTGGATGCCCTCGCGATAGAAGATCACCGTCTCGGATTTGAAGGCGGGTTTGCGCATCCGCACGACCTGCGCCGTGCCGAGGCCGCCGACGAGCATGACGGCCGCGAGCATGGGCCAGTGCGCGAGCGTGCGCTTCGCCATGGCGACGGGGCTCGGCCCCGCGGGCGTCCGAGCTTTCGCCGAGCCGCCCTTCGTCGTGGTCGCGGCCGTCTGT
>DASYCF010001384.1:0-5576 GCA_036500365.1 Byssovorax sp. | reverse complement strand
CGGGCTCGCGGTGGCGCGCGACCGCGCAGCTGGCGGACGTCCGCCTCGCCGCGCGCTCTCCGTCCATCCGGCAGCTCGGCCCGGCCGACGCCGCGGTCGTCCGCCGGCTCTACGCCGAGCGAGCCGCCTCGCAGCCGGGCTTCCTCGCGCGAAGCGACTACCTTTGGAGCCGCCTCCAGACCGCGCGCACCGAGACGCGGCGCGGCGACCGTCGGCGACACCCATCACCTCGCGCGACCGCTCGAGACGATGATCGCGTACGCGCGCTCGCAGCCATTCGAGTGGATCGTGTCCGCTCACAATCGACAACACCTCCACTTCTTCCTCGACGCGGGATCTGAGGAACGTCGCGTGGCTCCCGAACCTCGTGTCCGACGCACCGGTCGTCGCCCGGCTTGCTCCGCAGCCGCGCCGGCCGGTCGCGGTCGGCTCTGGACAGCTGGGTAGCTGATGCCCGCTCCGGATCGAACGCACGCCGTCGGAGCTGCGGCATCTGCAGAGGCAGAACACGCGGCGCCGGCGCGCTCACGTTCGAGCACCGTGGCGCGCGCCTTGCTCGGCCAGGCGACAATGCACATCGACACCGAGATGAACAACCCCGGGGGTACCGAGGCCAGCAATGGCAGCGGCCTCCGCCCCGCCGACGACGACGCCCTCGAGCAAGACGTCGGCCCGGACCAGCTCGCCAGCTACGCCGCCTCGCTCGTGCGGTCGGGCCGGGAGGCTGAGGCGGACGCGCTCTACCGCGAGCTCCTCGGCCAATTCGCGGCGGTTCACCACGGCCTCGCCATGCTCGAGGCGTCGCGCGGTCGTTGGCCGGAGGCGCTCATTCTTCTGCGCGTGGTCGCGTACCTCCGGCCGGGTGACGCGGCCGTCGCGGCGGAGCTCTCCCGCGCGCTCCTCTCGGTCGGCGACGTGGACGAGGCTGTGGTTGTCGCGACGCGGGCGGTGGAGCTCAACCCGAATCACCCGAACGCCCACGAGGCGGTGGCGATGGCGTGCATCGCGACGAACAGGCCCATCCAGGCGCAGGCCGCGTTCGAGATCGCGCTCTCGATCGAGCCCGGATCGCCGGGGCTTTGGCGGAACCTCGCCGTCGTCCTCCTCGCGCGCGGGCTCCTCACGCAGGCGCTCGACGCCGTGCTGCGCGTGCGCGCGCTCGATCCCTCCCACATCGGCGCCGCGGAGTGTCACGTGTCGACGCTCCACGAGCTCGGCCGCTTCGCGGAGGCCCGACGCGTCATCGCAGACCTGCCCCCGCAGGCTCACCCGAGCCTCATCCTCAGTTTCGCCGACTCGGAGACGCCGGTCGATGTGGTCGCGGCTCGCTACGTGGAGAGCGTGTCGCGCTACCGTCGCGCGTCGCCGCGGGTGTACCCGAACCGCCGCGACCCCGACCGACGCCTGCGCGTCGGGTACGTGTCGGGCGACTTCCGGGAGCACTCGGTCGCGTCGTTCATCGGGCCGCCGCTCGCGGAACACGACGCCGATCAGGTCGAGGTGTTCTGCTACTACAACGGAACCGTCGTCGATCGGACCACCGTCGCGCTCGGCCGCCGCGTGGACCACTTCGAGCGCGTGCGGCAGATGTCGGACGACGAGCTCGACGCGCGCATCCGAGCGGACAAGATCGATCTGCTCGTCGACCTCGGAGGCTGCACGGCGGACCACCGGCTCGGCGTGTTCGGCCGCGCGCCCGCGCCGATCCTCGCGTGCGCGATCGGCTATGCGAGCGCGGTCGACGTCTACCTCACGGACGCGCTCTGCGACCCGCCCGGGCTCACCGAGTCGCACTATCCGGAGAAGCTCGTGCGACTGCCCGCGACCTTCCAGTGCTTCGAGCCGCACGAGGACGCGCCGACCGTCTCGCCGCCGCCCGTCGATATCCACGGCGGCATCACGTTCGGCTCCTTCCACGCGTATTGGAAGCTCAGCGCGGCCGTGATCGCGGCTTGGTCGGAGGTGCTGGCGCGCGTGCCTGGCTCGACGATCCTCTTCAAGAGCCGCGCCATGGCGGACGCCGGAGTTCGCCGCGAGCTCGTCGAGCGCTTCGCCCGCCATGGCGTCGCCGCGTACCGAGTTCGCTTCGACGACTTCGCCGACACGCGCGCGGGTCACCTCGGCCGGTACGCGGCCGTGGACATCACGCTCGACACGTTCCCGTACTCCGGCGCGACGACCGACTGCGAGTCGCTGTGGATGGGCGTGCCCGTCGTGACGCTCGGGGTCGGCGGCCACCTCGGTCGCGTGGGCGTGAGCGTCCTCACGAACGCGGGCCTCCCCGAGCTCGTCGCCGACGACGTCGACCGCTACGTGGACATCGCCGTCGAGCTCGCGTCCGACGTGCCGCGGCTGCGCGCGCTCCGTTCGTCTCTTCGCGCGCGCATGTCCGCCTCCCGCCTGATGGACGCGCCGGCGTACACGCGCGACCTCGAAGCGGCGTATCGGACCCTCTGGCGCGCCTGGTGCGCGCAGACGTCGTGAGCGGCGTCGGCGAGCTCCGGGCCGTGATCGTCGGGTGTGCCCGCGACTGCGCCGCGCACCTGCCGGCCGCGCTCGAGAACGCGCGCCGCATCGGCTCGCTGTTCCGGGAAGCGTCCTACATCGTCGTGGAGAATGACTCCGTCGACGGGACGAAGGCGATCCTCCAGCGCTGGCGTGCGGCGACGTCGAACGTGACGCTCGTGTGCCTCGACGGTCTCGCGCGCACCGCGCAGCGCACCCTGCGCCTGGCGGTGGCGAGGAACGAGTATCTGCGCGTGCTCCGGCGCTCGGCGCTGGCGCAGCGCGAGCTCTTGATCGTGCTCGATCTCGACGACATCAACGCCGCTCCCGCGGACCTCGAGCGCGTCGCGGAGGCTTGCGCGCTTCTCGCCGCGTCGCCCGAGCTCACCGGCGTCTTCGCGAACCAGCGCGGGACCTACTTCGACATGTGGGCCCTGCGCCACCCGGAGCGCTGCCCCGGCGACGTCTGGGAGGAGGTGTTCGACGCGGCGCTGGCGACCGGCGGCGGCGACGACCGCCTCGCGTTCGAGCGCACGTTCGGCGCGCGCGTGTTCGAGTTGGAGGAGCACGCGGCGCCCCTCGACGTGACGTCAGCGTTCGGTGGCCTCGGCGTCTACAAGGTCGACCGCGTCGTGGCACATGCGTCGCCCTACTCCGGCTTCAAGCGAAAGCTCGTGTCGCTCGGCGGGGAGGAGCGCTCCGTCGGATGGCAGGTCTGCGAGCACGTGAGCTTCAACGCGAGCTTGGTGCACGCGGGCGGCGCCCTCCGCGTCCTGCCGTGGCTCATCAACGCCGACACCACGGGCCTCACGTTCCCACCCTCCGCCTTCCGATCGCTCGCGTTCTGACCATGCACAAATACATCGAGCTCCACCAGAACGGCGGCACGTGCCGGTTGAAGGCCCCGGCCGAGCACCCGCTCGAGATGCTGCGGCGCACCTACCCGCTCTACGACGTGTTCTTCCCCAAGCTCGCCGCGCTCGTCGCGCGCTCGACCTATGGTCACGTGGTCGACGTCGGCGCCAACATCGGCGACACGATCGCCCTCTGTCGGCTCGAAGGATGTGAGGCGCCGATCGTCGCGGTGGAGCCGTCCGAGGTCTATTTCTCGTACTTGATCGACAACCTCGCGACGTCGCCGGACCTGTTCGGTGACACGTCCGCGATCCAGGCCTTCGCCGGTCGCGCCGGCGACGCGCTCGCCCTGGTGCACGCTGGCGGCACGGCGTCGCCGGTAGGTCGCGCCGACGGGGGCGGCGTCACCCAGACGATCTCTCTAGGCGATCTCGACCTCGACGCGATCGCGCTCGTCAAGGTCGACACGGATGGTTACGACGCCGCCGTCCTCGAGGCGAGCCTCGACACCTTGACGGATCAGCTGCCGATCGTGTGGGCCGAGACCGAGGTCGCGCTGGATGACGTGGAGGGGACGCGGCGATGGCGTGGTCTGCTCGAGCGCCTGGAGCCCTGCTACTCGCTCGCGTGCGCGTTCGACAATTTCGGATTCCCCGTCTGCGCGGGTCCACTGCGCGACGTTGGCCGGACCATCAGCGACCTGATCGACTACGCGTGGCGACACCGGCGCGCCTCGTTCGCTGCGTGCGGCAGGCCCACGCTCTACTACCTCGACATCGGGCTCTTTCCGCCAGATTCGTCCAAAGATTTTGAGGAATTCGTCGCGCTCTCGCGCCGCTGACAGCGAGCCGCGTCGTGGGCGCGCTGCACGCGCCCGCCGCTCAACCGCCGCCTCCGAACTTCTTCTGGAGCCGGTACACGCGCTGGCGGCTCACGCCGAGCGCCTTGGCGATCTCCGTGACGGAACCTCCCACGCGCGCCACGGCCTCGAGGTAGCGCGCCCGCACCGCGGTGTTGATCTCGTCCTTGGCCGCGGATCGCGGGACCTCGGCTGCCTTGGCCGCGTGGACCCCTGGTCCGGGCGACGGCAGATCGCCCGCGTCCAGGTCGCCGAAGCGGTGAAGGAGCGCCGGCGTGATGACCCCGCTGAAGAGGATCGGGATCGAGCAGTCCAACGCGCCCGCCGCCGCGAGCAAGTCTCGTATGGAGATGCCTCGCTCGGGGCCGGCCCTCGCCGCGGCCGGGGGCGGCTTTGGACGCTCGTCGTCGCTGGCCATCCGCCAAGACCATGGACGCCAGCGTCAAACGAGAAAGTCCGCGGCGCCGATTTCGTGGACGGGCGCTCACCGCGCGAGTGTACGACGTCGTACGGACGGTGTCGGAACGCGTACGGGCGCGCGACGCCCCACCGACGTGTCCCCCGGCCGCCGTCGCCCGGGGGTCGCGTCGGCCTCGCTACTTGTCGTCGGGGCCCTTGGGCTGCTTGGCCTTGTCGGCGGCCCTCGCCTTCTCGGCGTCGTCCTTTTGGTAGACCTTCGGGTTCATGAGCTCGAAGAACGCCTTCTTCGCGAGCTCGCCCGCCTCGCCCTGCTCGCCGCGGAGGGCCATGAGGACGCCCTTCTCCTTCATGAACTGGAGCGTGGTGATGGCGCCCTTCTTCTGTGCGGAGTCGCCGGTCTTGGCCGCTTGCCAGAGGCGATAACGGAGCACGACGCGCGTCTCGGAGTGAGGGCCGTTGTCGAACTTCAGGTTGTCGAACTGCGACTGCAGGCGTTGGACGGCCCAGTCCTGCGGCGCGTCGGCGATCTTCACGTGCGAGATCGCGATGGCGTTGTTGACCCAGCGATAGAGGTTGCCGCGCTTGAAGTCCTCGTCCGACCAGTAGCCGAAGGAGCGGTAATAGGCGTCCTTCAGGTCGTCGAGCGACTCCTTCCAACCAGGCTCGCCGTACATGGCGACGGTGCGCGCCGCGGTGTCGGTCGAGCCGCCGAGGATGAGCGCGAGCGCCGCGGCGTTCCGCGTCTCGACGTTCTTCAGCTTCTCGAAGAGCTTGCCCTCGGTCGCCGCGTCGAAGCCGGCGACGCCGATCGCGTGCGCGAACGTCCAACGAACGCCGATGTCGGTGTCTTGCGTGAGCAGGTCGGCGAGCTCGCCGCTCGCGCTGGGAACGGGCTTGAGCGCGAGCGACGACGCGTAGCAGGCGCCGATGATCTGCT
>DASYCF010001383.1:0-2347 GCA_036500365.1 Byssovorax sp. | reverse complement strand
CCTCGTGCGCGCCCTCGAGCCACAGGAGGGTCGCCGCGTCCGGATAGCGCCACGACCAGCGGGCGTCCGGCGCCGCTGGGTCGCCGTCGTCCCGCAACCGCTCGAGCCGCGTCGTGACGGCGAAGCCATGTGCGTACCGCGCGCCGACGGCGTACCACTGCGCGTCGACGTAGCCGCGCGCGCGCAGGAGCGCCTCGACCTCCGCCGCCGAGCGGCCGAGCTCCTCGGCCTCGGGCGCGGCAGGCTCGCTCCACACGAGCGTCGGCTCGGGCGGCGGCCAGAACGACATCGGCAGCCCGCCGACGGCGTTGCCGTGGTCGACGGGCAGCGCCGCGGAGCACCCGAGGACCGCTGCCCCGAGCGCGCCGACGAGCATCGACGTGACCGCCGCGCGTGCCATCACGACGCCATACCGTCGATCGCACAGGCCCGCACGTGGATCGCCGCCGCCGCGCGCGTCCATACGAGCCCCCACGGGGCCGCGCCTGGACGCGGGTGCTGCGCGCGCGCCAGCGGAGGGCCATCGCCGCCGTTGGACTGTCGAGTCGTACGTGCAGCAGCGCCCATCGGACGCTCGGACTGGCGCATGACGCGCGGGTCACCCGCCATCAACTGGCCAGCCACGGCGCGAAGAAGGCGGGTCACCCGCTTGAACTCGTCAGCCAGCATGACAAAAGGCGCTGCTTTACGCCACTCCAACACCGTGCGCTGTCGTGTCGTAGCCGTGACTCGCCTGTTTTCCGGTGCGTGTGTCGTGTCGAAGGCGGATGACCCGGCTTCTTCGCGGCGTATCGTGACGGTTACTGGCTTGTCGATGCGCGCGCGGCGCTCTACCCTCGGCCTCGCCATGGCGCGCCGGACCCAGCACCTCGGCGCGCGCCCCCGGGCGCCGCGCAAGCCCCTGCCGGTGCCTCCCGGGTGGCGCATCCGTGACCTCGCCGCGCGGTGCGGCGTCACGGCTCGCGCCATTCGCTACTACGTCGAGCGCGGCGTCCTGCCGGCGCCCGAGTTCCACGGGAGCCACACGCGCTACGGCGACGAGCACGTCGCGCGCGTCTTCGCGATCGTCGCGATGCAGAAGGAGCGCCTCGATCTCGACGCGATCCGGCGCCGCCTCTCGGTGCTCTCCGCCGCCGACATCCACGCCTACGTCCCCGCTCCGCCCGCGGCCGCCGCGCCGCCGTCTGCGCTCACGCCGCCACCGCCGGCGACGTACGCGAGCGCGCGCTGGGATCACGTCGCCCTCCTCCCCGGCGTCGAGCTCGTCGTCCGCGCCGACGTGAGCCCCGCCGTGCGCAAGGTCGTCCAAGAGATCGTCGACCACTGCGTCGGGAGCGGCGCCACCTGATGGTGCGCTGCGCGCGACGACGTCGAGGGATCGCGCGCCTGAAGCGGCGCTGCGGCTCGGCCAGCACGTTCGATGCGCTCGTCGACGCGGATGACCGCCCTCGGCCTCGCCGCCTGCGTGGTCCTGCGCCGAGCCAGGGGCGACGATGCCCAAGCCGCACGTCGAGGCGGACTATTCACCCCGATCGCGGGGAGCGGCGGGGCCGTGCAAGCTCCCTGGTCCCGCCGCGTAGACGAGCGCTCGGTCGGCGGCGCTTTCGCGCTCGCGCCGCGGCCGGCGTGGCTATCCTGCGCGCGTGCCGGCACGCTCTTCCGGGGCCCTCGATTCCGAGGTGAGCGCGCGGGTCGACGCCGCGGTCGCCATCCACCCGGCGCTCGCGCGACACGCCGACGCGCTCACCGCGCGCCTGACGGAGCTCTCCGCAGCGGGGCGCGATCTGCCGCCGCGCGCGCACGCGGGCGACCTTCTGCTCGCCGTCGCGTGCGCCGCCGGCGACGCGGCTGCGCACGCGGCGTTCTGCGAGGCGCTCGACCCGGTGCTCGTGCGCGCGCTCGAGCGCGTCGACCCGCGGCCGCACTTCGTCGCCGACGCCGCCCAGACGGTGCGCGAGCGGCTCCTCGTCGGCGGCGACGCGGGTCCGCGGATCGTCGAATATGCGGGGCGGGCGCCGCTCCGCGCCTTCCTGCGCGCCGTCGCCGTGCGGACCGCCATCTCGCTCCGTCGTCGCAGGGCCGAGGGCGAGCACGAGGAGCTCGCGTCGCACCGGCACGCAGCCGGCCTCAGCCAGAGCCCGGAGGTCCAGTACCTCAAGGCGCGCTACAAAGACGAGTTCGAGCGCAGCCTTCGCGCGGCGATGGAGTCGCTCACGCCGCGCGAGCGTGCCCTGTTGCGCCTCAGCCTCGTCGAGGGGCTGTCGATCGACGTCGTCGGCGCGCGCTACCGCGTCGGACGGTCGACGGCGGCGCGCTGGATCGCCGCCGCGCGCGCAGCGCTGACGGC
>DASYCF010001382.1:0-2346 GCA_036500365.1 Byssovorax sp. | reverse complement strand
AACGGTCCTGCGCCTGCCGTGAAGAGCGTCGCCCGCGCGCCGAACATCAGCGACGCGCCCAGGGCGAGCGCGACGGAGGCGGCGAGCGTCCCGCCGAAGTACCGGAGGCGCGCCGCGAACGAGGCCGGCGCGAGGTCGCCGCCGAGCGCCTCGTCGAGCGCGACGCCGATCAGCATCGCCGCGGGCGGCACCGCCGGCAGGATGTAGTGGTGGAACTTCGTCAGCATCAGCGAGAAGAGCGCGAACGAGAGCAAGAACCACATGCCGAGCAGGGCCGACGCCTCGCTCTTCGGGCCTCGCTCGCGCCGCCGGAGCCACGCGACGAGGCCGATGGGCGCGAGCCCCGTCCACGGGAACATCGCGTAGCCGAGCTGCCACACGTAGAAGCGGAAGCTCACGTCGTCGCCCTCGTTCGTGTCGTGCACGTGCGTGAAGGCGCGCTTGAACATGTCGTGGAAGAGGAGCCGATCGGTGAACGGCTGGCCGTGCCGCGCGTACATCGCGACGAACCACGGGAGCGCGATGCAGGCGACGACCAGCGCGCCGCCCGCGATCTCCATGCGCAGGAGGTCCTTCCAGCGCCGCGACACGCCGACGTAGGCGAGCGCGGCGAGCACCGGGAGGCCGACGCCCGCGGGCCCCTTTCCGAGCGTCGAGAGCGCGGCGAAGAACCACGCGGCGAGGAAGCAGAGCCGATCGAGGCGGCGCTCGCCCCAGTTCAGGTAGAAGAGCAGCGCGAGCGCCTGCGCCCAGATGAGCGCCTGGAGCGACGGGTAGAGGCCGTGCAGGACCGGCGTGAACGGCTTGCACGCCTCGTTGCCGGGCAGCCCGCAGTTGCCGGGCGAGCCGCTCATGAACGCGTCGCCCCGGACGCGCAGATCGAACGGGCTGCCGCGGATCTCGAGGTTGCGCGAGACGAGGTAGAGGATCTGCGGCAGCGCGCACGCGGCGATCGCGCCGAGCACGACGTGAAAGAGCGTGATCCGGAGCTTGAGGCCGAAGACGTCGATCTCGACGGCGCGCACGTGGCGCTCGGGATCGGCGTTCATGCCCATCAAGAAGAGCGCCATGCTCGCGACCATCGGCGCGACGAACGGCATGTCGGTGACGGTCTGGTGGCCGATGAGGAACCACTGCGGCATCGTCGCGAGCACGAGCCCGCCGAGCATCGCCGCGCGCCGGCCGAAGACGCCGCGGCACGCGCGGTAGAGCAGGTAGACGGCGCCGACCGTCATCAGGAACATGGGCAGGCGAACGGCCCACTCGGGGAACGGCTCGCGCCCCTCGGCGACGGCCGAGAGCATGCCCCCGGGGTGGTAGCGCACGCCGAACAAGGCCATCGCGAGCGCCTGGATCCACATGTCGAGCACGGGCTTCGACCAGAACCAGCCGTCCTGCGCCCACCAGAGAGAGATCCAGTCGTTCCGCGCGAGGATCTCGCGGCTCACCTCGCCGTAGTGCGTCTCCCACGGGTCGGTCAGCGAGTGGCTCCCGAGCGCGGGCAGGTAGACGAGCGCCATCAGCACGACGAGCCAGAAGCCGTGCCGGCGGAGGAGCGGGCGCGTCGTCCCGTCGGCCTCGGGGGCGAAGCAGCCGAGCGCGTCGAGCACGCGGAACGCGCCGACGACGGCGACGAGGAACGACGCCGTGATCGCCGCGCCCATCGTGTACACGGGCGGCAGCGGGAGGCTCGAGAACATGCCCGCGACGGCGAGCGTGACCGAGAGCCAGAGCGCGAACGCGCCGCCGACGAAGAGCGCGACCGGGCGCGCGAGCTCCCCGAGCATGAGGCGACGCGCGACGACCTCGTCCGCGTCGTCGAACGATCCGATCAGATCGAGCGCGCCGAACGCCGCGACGCACACGCCGAGGGCGCCGAGCGGCACGCCGATCGCGTACTGGCCCTTGAGGGTCATCACGACGAGCGCGACGAGCAGGCCCGCGCCGAGCGCGATCGCGCCGCGCGGCCGCATCGGGTTGCCCTCCGGGATCAGCGGCTCTGGCTCGAGGCCGTCGTCGTCGTCCTCGTCCTCGTCGAGGGCGGGCTCGTCTTCGTCGCGCTTCTTCATCGAGGAGGCGCGGCGAGGCGTAGCCCGGCCACGCGACGACGACAATTGAGCGGGCGAAGCGCTTCAGCGGCGAAGGCTGGCGAGCAGCGCTGCGAAGTCGGCCGGAGGAGGATCCGAGAACCGCATCGGCCGGCCGTTCGACGGGTGATCGAAGCCGAGCTCGGCGGCGTGCAACATCGGCCGGGCGGCGGCGATCCGCGGGCCCGCGTGCTCGCGCACGTACACGTTCTCGCCCACGAGCGGGTTCCCCCCCTCGGCGAGGTGCACACGGATCTGG
>DASYCF010001381.1:0-1812 GCA_036500365.1 Byssovorax sp. | reverse complement strand
CGTCGTACCTGCGAGCACGACGTCGGTGAAGCCCGCGGTGCCCGCCGTCGCCGCGAGCTCGACGACGCATCGACCCGCCGCGCACGTCGCCGTGGAGGGCGCCGCTGCCGCGCACGGCGTGTCGCACGCGCCGCAGTTGTCGAGGTCGGTCGTGAGATCGACGCACCCCGAGCCGCACACGGTGCACCCTCCACCGGCTCCTCCTCCGCCCGTCGCCCCTGCGCCGCCGGCGCCGCCGGCGCCACCGCTCCCGCCCGCGCCGCCGTTGCCGCCGCTGCCGGCTGCGCCATCGCTGACGACGCCGATCACGGAGAGCAGCGTCGTCTTGCCGGAGAGGGTGTGCGTGGTCGTGTCGAGGATCTGCGCGTCGAGCTCCTTCCACGCGTCGACGGACGCGATCGCGACGCGCAGGCTCTCCTCGGTCGCGGGGCCGAGCGCGCTCGGGTCGTAGCGGACGACGAGCGTCGCCTCGATCGCGAAGAACACGTTGGTGGGGCCGATGTCGTACGCGGGGCCGATGTGGCCCGGCGGCGCGACGACGGCCGGGCGGATGTACATCGCGACCGGTGCGACGAGCGCGCCCGCGGGGACGACGAGCCCGATGGAGCCGTCGGCGGCGACCATCGACCCGCCCTCGGGGCCTATCGTCGCGTCGGCGAGATCGCCGCTCACGAGCCCGCCGCCGCCGCCCGCGCTCGACGACGCCGGGGCGGGAGAGTCGGAGCAGCCGCCGCATCCGCCGAGGGACGCGAGCGCGGCCGCGAGCGCGATCACGACCGGCGCGCGCGCGACCCCGAGGCGACGGTGAGCGGCGCGCATCGACGCGAGGCGTACCGCACGGCGCGCGTCGGGACAACGCGTCACGTGAGATCGTCGTCCGACGCGGCAGGCGGCGTGAGCCATTTCGCGAGGGTCTTCTTGTCGACGCCGAGCGCCTCTGCGACGCGGGCCTTGTGGCCGCCGAGCTGCTCCATCGCGAAGCGCGCGTAGCGGCGCTGGAGCTCGCGGATGGGCAGCACAGGGCCGGCGAACGCGGGCGCCCCGGCCCCGGCCGCGGCGCGCGGCGCCGCCGGGAGGTCCGCCTCGTCGACGATCTCGGCGCGGCCGAGCAGGACGAGGCGCTCGACGAGGTGCCCGAGCTCGCGCACGTTGCCCGGGAACGGCTGCTCCGCGAGGCGACGCATCGCAGCGGGGCTGAACGCGCGCACGACGGCGGTCGGATGGCGCGCGCGCGCGAGCGCGAGGAAGTGTTCGACGAGCAGCGGCACGTCGCCCGGGCGATCGCGGAGCGGCGGCACCTCGATCGACACGACGTCGAGGCGATAGCGAAGGTCCTCGCGGAACGCGCCGCGCGCCACGAGATCGCCGAGGTCCTTGTGCGTCGCTGCGACGATGCGGACGTCGACGTCGCGCTCGCGCGCTTCGCCGACGGCGCGCGCCTTGCGCCGCTCGATCACGTCGAGCAGCTTCGCCTGCACGGCGGGCGACATCTCGGCGACCTCGTCGAGCAGGAGGGTGCCCCCGCTCGCCGCCGCGAGGATGCCCTCTCGCGCCTGCACGGCGCCGGTGAACGCCCCGCGGGCGTGGCCGAAGAGCTCGCTCTCGAGCAGCGCCTCGGGCAGCGCCGCGCAGTTCACCGTGACGAACGGCCCGCTCGCGCGAGCGCTCCGCGCGTGCAGCGCCCGCGCGACGAGGCCCTTGCCGGTGCCGGTCTCGCCGAGCACGAGCACGGGCACCTCGGCCGGCGCGACGCGCGCGACGAGCTCGAACAGCTCGCGCATCGCCTCGCTCGCGCCGACCATCCCCGCGATC
>DASYCF010001380.1:0-8090 GCA_036500365.1 Byssovorax sp. | reverse complement strand
TTCCACTGGTCGTTCTTCGACGACGCGGGCGGCTCCCCGGCAGGTGGCAACGTGTGGACCGACAACGGTGACGGCACGTTCACGACCGTCGCGGCGGACCCTTCCACGATGAAGTACTCGATGCTCGATCTGTATTTGATGGGCCTCGCGACGACCGCGGAGGTGCCGCCGTTCGGCGTGCTCGAGAACGTGGTCGCGCCCGCGTCGCCGACGGATCCGCTCTGGGGCGGCACGTACGCCGGGCACTCGTTCCCGTGGTTCGACGCGACGAGCGCCCTCACCGTGCAGGCGACGCGGCGCACGCTCACGATCGACGATGTCGTCAGCGCGAACGGCGCGCGCGTGCCGGCGGCGGGCAGCGGGCCGACGACGCACACGCTCGGGATCGTGCTGCTCGTCTCCGGGACCGAGGACGCGGCGACCGTCGCGCAGGAGTCCAGCGATTTCGGTCCGATCGCGAGCTCGTTCGCGCCCTGGTTCCAAGACGCGACGCACGGACGCGCGACGCTCGACGTGGTGACCACCGACGGCGCGGGCGGTGGAGGCGGCGGCGCCGGCGGAGGCGCGACGACGTCGGCCACGTCGGCGACGGCGACCACGGGCAGCGGCGCTGGCGGCGGCGACGCGGCGCCCGCGGCCACCTCGGGCGACTCGAGCGGCTGCGGCATCGCGACGCCAGGTGACGCGCCGATCGGCACCGCGCTCGCGGCGATCGGCGCGCTCGCGCTGGTCGCGGGGCGTCGCCGCCGCCGCGCCTGATCCGGCTACGCTCGCGCGCGTGTCGACCGAGCTGCCGTCGCTCGAGAGCCTGCGCTGCTTCCTCGCCGCGGCGCGCGTGCTGAACTTCCGCGCCGCCGCGCGCGCCGTCGGCCTCACGCCCGCCGCGCTCGGGCAGCGCGTGCGCCAGCTCGAGGAGCAGCTCGAGGTCACGCTCTTCGAACGGACCACGCGCTCGGTGCGCCTCACCGCCGCCGGGCTCGCGCTCGTGCCGAGCGCCGATCGCGCGCTCGCGGCCGCGGCGACGTGCGTCCGCGCCGCGCGCGGCGAGGAGGGCGCGGCGCCCTTCGACCTCGTCCTCGGCACGCGCCAGGAGCTCGGCATGTCGTGGATCGTGCCGTCGGTCGATCGCATCGAGGCCGCCGTGCCGGCGATGTCGCTCCACCTGTATTTCGGCTCGGGCCCCGATCTGTTGCTGCGCGTGCGCACGCTCGAGATCGACTGCGCGATCACGTCGTCGCGCTACACCGACCCGAAGCTCGACGCGCTGCGGCTCCACCGCGAGGACTACGTGCTCGTCGGCGCGCCGAAGCTCCTCGACCGCACGCCGCTGCTGCGAGACGACGACGCGCGCGCGCACGTGCTGCTCGACATCAGCGCCGACATGCCGCTCTATCGGTACTTCCGCGACGCACCCGGCGGCGGCGATCGGCTTCGCTTCGGGCGCGTCACGCGGCTCGGCAGCATCGAGGCGATCCGCGCGCGCGCGCTCGCGGGCGCCGGCGTCGCCGTGCTGCCGCACTACCTCGTCGAGAAGGACCTCGCGCGGCGCGCGTTCCGCAGGCTGCTCCCGAAGACGCCGCTGCTGCACGACTGGTTCCGGCTCGTCTTTCGCGCCGACGACGCGCGCCGCAGCGTCTACGAGCGGCTCGCGGCGACGATGCTCGCGCTCCCGCTCCGTTGAGCTTGACGGCGGGCGCGTGCGCCGCCACGAACGCCGCCTCAACGAGGAGGATTGTCGTGGCGAACCAGCTCCAGATCGAAGACCTCAAGCCGGGCACCGGCGCCGAAGCGACGAGCGGCGCGAGCGTGACCGTGCACTATGTCGGCACGCTGACCGACGGCAAGAAGTTCGACAGCTCGCGCGATCGCGGCAAGGGCTTCTCGTTCAAGCTCGGCGCCGGCCAGGTGATCAAGGGCTGGGATCAGGGCGTCGCCGGCATGAAGATCGGCGGCCTCCGCAAGCTCACGATCCCGCCGGAGCTCGCGTACGGCGAGCGTGGCTTCCCGCCCGTCATCCCGCCCGGCTCGACGCTCGTGTTCGAGGTCGAGCTGCTCAGCGTCGGCTGATCGGCGCCTTCAATCGCAGCCGATGGGCGCGACCGCGCAGTTCGCGAGCGCGCCCGCGACGTCGTCGCACGTCGTCTGCTGCGTGATGTAGACGGCGCACCCGTCGACGCTCGCGGTGTCCCAGTTCGGGCACGTCTGCCCGGCCGCGTCGCGCAGGTAGTTCGGGCAGAGCGTCGCCGTGCCGACGCACGCGAGCGCGTTCGACTGCGACTGGTACGCCTGGAAGAGGTCGGCGCACGCGACGGACTCCGACACGGGGACGCCGTTCGTCCCCGGTTGGTAGCGCGTGTCGACGGGCGCGGTGGTGGAGTCCGAGCCGCACGCCGCCGCGGCGACGGCGAACGCGAAGGCACAGACCCAACGAAGACGAGATCCCAGCACGGCCGATGCCTTTAGCAGATCTACGGGGCCTTTTGACCCTCGGCGCGCGCTCGCATCGCGAGCACCCCGGAGGCGGAGCCCTTCACGTTCTCGCTGTTCAAGAGGCCCGACGGGAGCGGGAGCTTCGGGTACATGAACACCTCGAGCGAGAGCTCCGTCGACTGCTCGTCGAGCTTCTTCAGGCGCCAGATCGCCTTGAACTCGCGGACGTTGCCGTCGAGGAACTTGGTGTCGTAGGTCTCGACGCCGTCGATCATCGTGGGCTTCGGCACGTCGACGCGGGCCCACATCTGCGCGGCGCCGTTCAGCGCCTCGACCTCCATGTAGACGTCCTTGCCGCCGCTCGGCGCGCGGCCGAGCACCTTCGCCGACTTGTAGTGCGGCATGAACTCGGCGTAGTGCGAGAAGCCGAGCACGGCCTCGCGCACCTTGTCGATCGGGGCGGCGACCTTGACGGTCGACTTGCCGCGCACGAGGTCGGTGCCGTCCATCGGCACGCTCGTGGTTTGCACGTCGGATGCCGGGGCGGAGGAGGGCTTCGCGTCGGTCGCGGCGGGCGGCGTCCGCTCCCCGGGCTGGATCGAGGCGACGGTCCGGGAGGGCGCGGCGACGGCCGCGGGCCCGGGCGTCGACGGCGAGGCGACGGGAGGCTCGCTCGACGTCGCACAGCCGAGCGGGGCGAGGACCAGGAGCGAGGCGACGGCGGCGGCTCGGATCATGCCGGGCATCATAGTGCCGTCGCGAGATCCCGGAAGCGTTCGCGTCTTGCTCTCGCCGACGTGACCCTGCTCGGAACATGCGTACGGAACCCGGACATCCCTCCGCCAGGAAAAGGTGCTCGGGAAAACTCGCACTTCGCGCTTGTCATCTCTCACCATTCGAGGAAAACGCTCGCCCATGCGATCGCCCCGCCTGTCGTCCCTGCCGTTGATGTGCGCCGCTGCCGTCGCAGCTCTGCTCGGGGCCCGCGACGTCCGCGCGCAGCTCCCCCCGCCGAAGCCTGCGCAGCCCGCGGTGGCGCCTCCACTCACGACGCCGCCGCCCGCCAAGCCCATCGAGGTCAACGACCCGCTGCTCACCCCGGTGCCGCCGCCCGCGCACATGCTGACGTCGTGGCAGGACATCGTCACGTACGTGAACAGCCGGCAGACGGACCTGATCATCGCGCGGGCGGAGATCGAGAAGTCGCGCGGCGCGGCGAGGCAAGCCCTGGCGCTCGCCCTGCCGACCGTCACCGCGACGGGCTCCTTGACGGAGCAAATCATCACCCCGCCGGCCTCGTCACTGACCGCCACCGGCACCGGCACGTCGGGCACGACCATCGTGCCGTTCACGAACCCCACGCTGGTGGGGCAGGTCGCGGCGTCGGTGCCCGTGCTGTCGCTGCAGAACTGGTACGCGATCGGGACGGCGAACAGGGCGGTGAAGGCGACGGCGCTGACCGCGGACGACAAGGCGCGCACGGTGCTCGTCGCGATCGCCGAGGCGCTCGTCGTCGTCGTCACCGACGAGCGCATCGCGGAGGTGAACCGCGTCGGCCTCCAGAGCTCGCTCCAGACGCTCGAGCTCACGCAGAGGAAGCAGCGCCTCGGGAGCGGCACGCAGCTCGACGTCGTGCGCGCGCAGCAAGACGCGTCGAACGCGCGCGCGACGCTCATCACCGGCGACGAGTCGCTTCGCAAGGCGCGCGAGGCGCTCGGCTTCGCGCTCGGCTTCAACGACGCGTGGGGCGTGCAGCCGAGCGTGAACATCGATCAGATGGGCGATCAGCTGCGCCGCATCTGCTCGCCCGGCGGCGTCGAGGAGCGCCCCGACATGCTCGCCGCGCGCGCGAACATCGAGGTCGCCGAGCGCGGCGTCACCGGCTCGTACCTCGCGTACGCGCCGACGATCGTCGCGTCGACGACGTTCTCCGTCGCCAACGAGACGCAGATCAGCGGCCACGACTACGCGTGGAACGTGATGGGCCTCCTCACGTGGTCGATCTGGGACGGCGGCAACCGCTACGGCCTGACGCGCATCGCGAAGGCGACCGAGGTCGAGGCGAAGGCGACGCTCGGCGCGACGCTCAACACCGCGACGCAGCAGACGGTGCAGGCGCAGCGCAACGTCGGCGTCACGCAGGCCTCGCGCGAGGTCGCCATCCAGACGCGCGACCTCGCGAAGGAGACCGCGCGCCTGGCCCAGGTCGCGTTCGAGGCCGGCACCGGCACGAGCTTCGACCTCGTGACGTCGCAGGCGCAGGCGCGCTCGGCCGAGCTGAACCTCGCCGTCGCCGAGTTCCAGGTCGTCCAGGCGAAGCTCGAGGCGATGCTCGCGGTCGCGAACTGCAAGTACTGACCTCCGCCGTCAGGGCGGCGTGGCGTCGGCCGCGTCGATCGGCTCGACGGCGCGCGCGAGGCGGACCTCGATCGCGCCGTACACGTGCGGGAACAGCGCGCCGCCTCGCGACGGCTCCCATCGCAGGTCCGCGAGCTCGATCGCGTCGAACGTCACGAGCACGAGGTCGCGTTGCCCGGCGAAGTGTCGGCGCAGCGTCTCGGCGAGCTCGGCGCCGGTCGACAGGTGGATGAAGCCGTCGCGCGCGTCGACCGCCGAGCCGCGGTACATGCCCTCGGCGATCGCGCGCGCCCACTCCGCCGCGGCGCACACCTTGTAGACGAGGCGTGGCGCGTCGTTCTCCATCATCGCGGCACGGTAGCGTGTTCACCGCGGCTCGGCGCCTTGGCGCGCGGCGGCCCATGCGGTACGCGCTCGCGCATGGAGAAGCTCGAGAGCTACGTCGCCGGGGAGTGGATCGCGGGCAAGGGCAAGCCCGCCGTGCTCGTCGACCCGACGACGGAGGAGCCCGTCGCCGAGGCCGGGACCGAGGGCGTCGACTTCGGAAAGGCGGTCGCCTACGCGCGCGACGTCGGCGGCGCCGCGCTGCGAGCGCTCACGTTCGCCGAGCGCGGCGAGCTCCTCCGCGCCTTCTCGCGCGCCATCCACGCCCACCGCGACGAGCTCATCGAGCTCGCCGTGCAGAACTGCGGCAACACGCGCGGCGACGCGAAGTTCGACATCGACGGCGCCTCGGGCACGCTCGCCTGGTACGCCGATCTCGGAAAGGAGCTCGGCGCGCAGCGGTTCCTCGTCGACGGCGAGGGCATCCAGCTCGGCCGCGGCCCGCGCTTCGTCGGCCAGCACGTCTTCGTGCCGCGCGCGGGCGTCGCCGTGCACGTGAACGCGTTCAACTTCCCCGCCTGGGGCCTCGCCGAGAAGGCCGCGTGCGCGCTCCTCGCGGGCATGCCCGTCATCTCGAAGCCCGCGACGAGCACCGCCGTCGTCGCCCACAGGATCATGCGCGTCGCCGTCGACGTGCTGCCGAAGGGCGCGCTCTCGTTCGTCGCCGGCGCGCCGGGCGACCTGCTCACGCATTTGACCGGGCAGGACGTCCTCGCGTTCACGGGCTCGAGCGACACGGGCGTCACCATCCGCACGATGCCGAACGTCGTGAAGCACGCCGTGCGCGTGAACGTCGAGGCCGACTCGCTGAACGCCGCGGTGCTCGGGCCCGACGTGGCCGAGGGCGACGAGACCTTCCACATGTTCGTGCGCGACGTCGTGCGCGACATGACCCAGAAGGCCGGGCAGAAGTGCACGGCGATCCGCCGCGTCTTCGTGCCGACCGCGCGCCTCGAGGCCGCGCGTGAGGCGCTCGCGTCGCGCCTCGACGAGCACAAGGTCGGTGATCCGCGCGTCGAGGGCGTGACCGTCGGCCCGCTCGCGACCGCGCAGCAACAGCGCGACGTCCGCAAGGGGATCGAGCTCCTGCGCGCCGAGTCCGCGAGCGCGCACACCCTCCCGATCTCGAAGGACCACGGCGGCGCGAGCGGCAAGGGCTACTTCGTCGAGCCGACGCTCTTCGTAGGCGACGGCGCGCGCGCGAAGGCCGTCCACGAGCACGAGGTCTTCGGCCCTGCGTCGACGCTGCTCGCGTACGAGTCGACCGGCGACATGATCGAGCAGGTGCGGCGCGGGCAGGGCGGCCTCGTCGCGAGCGTGTACACCGAGGACCGCGCGTTCGCGGGCGAGGCGCTCTTCGGCATCGCGCCGTTCCACGGCCGCGTCATGCTCGGCAGCGAGAAGATCGCCGACCAGGCGCCCGGCCCGGGCACGGTGCTGCCGCAGATGATCCACGGCGGCCCCGGCCGCGCCGGCGCGGGCGAGGAGCTCGGCGGCGTCCGTGGCCTCGCGTTCTACTCGCAGCGCGTCGCGGTGCAGGGCGCGCGCCCCGTGCTCGAGGCGCTCCTCGGCACGAAGAAGGCGTAGCCCCCGCTTGCGCCGTCGCCCGCGCGGCGATACGGGCGATCCATGTCCAAGACGACCACGGCCTTGCTCGCGTGCGGCGTCGCGCTGACCTCTGCGGCGTGCCTCATCCCCCTCACGGTGCGCGAGCACTTCAACCAGCGCGGGCTCGGCGCCGCGTCGTTTCAGCTCCAGTGCCCGCCCGAGCAGATCCAGGTCGTGTCGCTCTCGCGGCCGCTCGACGAGGGCATCACGCCGGGCGATCAGGTCGGTGTGTCGGGCTGCGGCCGCCGCGCGGTCTACATGGTGACGATGCGCGGCATGTGGGTCTTGAACGGGCAGGGCGCCAGCGGCCCGCCGATGGTCGCGCTGTATGGGCCCCCGGACGGGCCGCCGCCGGCCGAGCCCTCGCCTGCTGCGCAGCACGCCGCGCCGCCGCCCGCCGAGCCCCCGCCCGCCGCGCTCCCTCCGCGTTAGTCGGCGCTACGGCTCGACCGCGATGCCGACCTCTTCGCGGAGGGCGTGGTTCGCGTCCGACACGTAGAAGCCGTAGAGGTCGCGCACCTTCGCCTCGACGTCGACGACGCCGCCCGCGTCGCCGCGCAGCACGGCCACCGCGGCGTCGAGGTCGCCGCAGATCAGCATGCCCGCGCGCGTCGCGAAGCGCTCGACCGAGCCGACCCACGCGGCGAGGTTCGCGCGCTTCTTGTCGGCCTCGAACGCGCGCACGGCGGCGACGAGCTCGGCCTTCTGCGGCGCGGTGAGGCGCGGCTCGATGCGCTTCTTGATGTCGGTCGCGCTCGCCTCGATCGACGGCGGAAGCGGCACCTCGGGCGACGCGATCTTCACGGCCGCGACGAAGCACGCGGAGAGCTCCTCGAGCGACGAGTAGTAGAGGAGCAGGCGATGCGCCTCGATGTGGTACGAGAGGTGACGCCCGACGAGGAACGCGAGCTCGGTGAGGGTGCGCCCCCGGAGCGCGGCCGACCCGGCCATGACGCTCGGCTCCTCGGCGATCACCGTCGCGATGGCGACCTGCGCCTCTTCGTGCACGTAGATCGCGGGCGCCGGCACGCTCAAGAAGTGGCTCGCCCACGTGAAGGAGCGCACGATCGACGCCGTGCTCTTCTGCGGGTCGTGCTTCGCGGCGGGGTCGAGCGCGGGCAGCTTGCCCTCCGCGGCGAGCTGCGCGAGGCGCGCGGCGATCGCCGCCGGCGTGATCGCCGCGAGCACCGCGTCGACGTTTCGATCGCGGTCCTCGACGCGCAGGAGCTCCCACGCCTCGGGCCGGAGCTTCTGCGTGAGCTTCGGCACGCCGTCGGGCGCGTGCTCCTGGAAGATGATGCGCTCGCGCG
>DASYCF010001379.1:0-4088 GCA_036500365.1 Byssovorax sp. | reverse complement strand
TCACCGACGTCGTGCGCGCCGCGATCGACGATCAGGGAGATCTCGGCGCGTTCACGAAGGTCGGCGATCTGCCGGCGCCGCTCGGCACCGCCGCGGCGTTCGTCTTCCTCGATCAGCTCTACGTGCTCGGCGGCGCCACGGGCCTGCAGAGCGACGAGGTGGCGACGGTCTACCGCGCCGACCTGAACACCGACGGCACGGTCGGCGTGTTCGAGACGCTCGCGCCCGAGCCGATGGCGCGCGCGCACGACCACCAGACGCCGCTCTTGAACGGCATCATCTACAGCGCCGGCGGCATCTCGATGAACGCGTACGAGGACCAGGTCTTCCTCGGCCAGCTCCAGTAGCGCGCGTCAGGGCAGCTCTTCCGGGTGCGAGCCGATGGGCCGGCGGCGGCTGTCGGGCTCGAGGAACAGCCGCCGGGCGCGGCGGTGGAACGCCTTGCCGCGCTCGGCGAACATCTGCACGTCGTCGCGCGGGAACCACACGCGCACGAGCACGAGCGTGAGCACGGCGTTGCACACGGCCATGATCGGGAACACGAGCGACGAGAAGCGGCACGCGAGGACGAAGCCGACGGCGCTCACCGCGGCGCTGAGCGCGAAGAGGCGCGCGACCCACACGGCGAGGAAGAGCTGGATGAGGGTCCACGTCGCCACGTGGATCACGAGCGACTGCGTGGGCGTGAGGTCGGCGAAGCTCGCGCCGGTCGCGAGCATCACCTGCACGGTGAGGTGGATGCCGAAGGTGCGCGCGAGCTGGCGGTTGAGCTGCGTCTTCGAGAGCGTCTCGCGCGCCCACACGTACAGGCCGACGCCGATCGCGAGGAAGAACGCCGAGCTCAGCGCGATCTCGGGGTGCGTCACCCTGTAGCCGCGCATCTGCATGAGCCAGGCGGCGAGCGGCGTGACCGTCCAGAAGAAGCCGAACATCGCGCCGATGAACGCGCGCGTGCGCGTGCCGATCGTGGGGTCGTGGTCCTGGTCGAGGCGACGCAGGCGCACGTCCTCGTCGGCGCGGAGGCGGCAGGCGCGCTCGACGCGCGCGGCCAGATCGGGCGGCGCGGCGGACACCTCGTGGAGCAGCGTCGCGGCGCCCGCGGGATCGCCCTCGGCGAGCTCGTGCTCGACGACGGCGAGGAGCGCGCGATCGAGCCCGCGCCGCGCGATGAGGTTCTCGGCCCACGCCGAGAGCGACGCGCGGTAGCCGAAGCGGCACTCGCCGAGCAGGTTGAAGATAGCGAGCGATCGCTCCTCGCTCGGCGGGTCGTTCTCGATCGTGTGGAGGAGCGCGTCGAGGCTCTGCTTCGCCTCCCACGCGAGCTTTCGCGAGCCGCGGTGCGAGAGGTAGTCGTCGACGGCCTTGCGCAGATCGGCGACGGACTCGAAGCGATCGAGCGGATCGGCGGCGAGCGCGCGCGCGCAGATGCGCCGCGCCTCGGCCGGGAACGACGGCGCGAACGGCGGCTGCGAGAGGATGATGCGCGAGACCATCGCCTCGGTGGTCGGCGCGACGTGCGGCGGCTCGCCCTGGAAGACCTCGTAGAGCACGGCGCCGAGCAGGTACACGTCGGTGAGCTCCGAGAGCATCAGCGGATCGCCGCGCAGCATCTCGGGCGCCATGTAGCTCGGCGTGCCTGCGATCTCGGTCGCCTGCGCGAGCGGCGGGAGGCGCCCGCTCGGGTCGTCGCGCAGGCTCACGGCGATGCCCCAGTCGAGCACGTAGACCTCGCCGAACGCGCCGATCATGACGTTCTCGGGCTTGATGTCGCGGTGCAAGATGCCGCGGTCGTGCGCGAACGAGACGGCGTTGCACACCGCGAGGAACACGCGCAGGTTCGCCTCGAGCGGGTCCTTCACGCCGAGCAGCGCGGTGAGCTCGTCGTGCGCGCCGAGGAGCTCGCTCCACGCGCGGCCCTCGACGCGCTTCATCACGATGATCGGCGCGCCGTCGGCGTCGACCCCCACGTCGTACACGGGGACGATGTTCGGGTGCTCGAGCGCGCCGGTGACCCACGCCTCGCGCAGGATGCGCAGCGTCGCGTCGAGGTCGGCGACGCCGTGGCGCAGCGTCTTGACGGCGACGTGCCGGCCGAGCGTCGCCTGCGTCGCGAGGTGGACGATGCCCATGCCGCCCTCGCCGAGCGTGCGCACCGTGGTGATGCGCCCGTCGAGCGGGACCGC
The DNA here is from genome assembly GCA_036500365.1 of Byssovorax sp. GTDB lineage: Bacteria > Myxococcota_A > Polyangia > Polyangiales > Polyangiaceae > DASYCF01. Next base: position 1,905 of record DASYCF010001379.1, on the reverse strand, counting down.
GACCTCGCGCAGCGCCTCGAGCGCCTGCTTGCCGCCGAGCGACGCCTTCTGACGCGGCTCGATGGTCTCGCGCGCGTACTTGACGATGGTCTCGGCGAGCTCGAGCCCCTCGAGCGTCCGCAGGATCTCGGCCTCGTCCATCGCGCGGGCGATGGTTGCACACCTTGCCTCCGCGGCCCAACCACCGGAGAAATCGCGTGGGACCGCAGCGACTTGTCGTGCGAAGGTCGACGCGTGATCGGGCCCAAGATCGACCGGCGAACGGCGCTCGCGCTCGGCGCTTCGTTCGCCGCCTCCGTCGCGACAGGCTGCGCCGCGCCTCGCCCGCCCGCCGCCGCGGCCCTCGCGCTGCCGTTCACGTTCACCGACGCTACGCCGGCGTTCTTCTCGTTCTGGGCCGCGGCGGAGCGCGCGCCGATCGACGCGCAGATCGCGCGGTTCCGCGCCGAGGTCGTCGCACCGCACGCGCACCTCTACACGCCCGCCGTGCTCGGCCTCCACGGCGACGAAGCGAGCGCAGCGCTCGACGCGCGGCTCCGTGAGTGGCTGCCGAAGCTCCCGTCGATCGCGCCGCGCATGCGCGAGCTCCACGCGGGCTTCGAGCGCGACATGCGCCGCGGCGTCGCGCGGCTCGAGGCGGCGGCGCCGACGTTCCGCTGGAGCGGCGCGTGTTACTTGTTCGCGTCGATCGACACGATGAACGGCGGCATGCGCGACGTCGACGGCAAGAGCGCGCTGCTCTTCGGGCTCGACGTGATGGCGAAGCCCGGCGCGTCGATGCCGCCCGAGGTCTTGTTCGCGCACGAGCTCTTCCACACGCACCAGGACGACGTCACGCCGAAGCTCGCCGACGGCGACGCGCGGGTCGGCGACGCGCTGTGGACCGAAGGGCTCGCCGAGCACGCGTCGCTCGTCGTGTGCGAAGGACGCACCGAGCGCGAGGCGCTTCCCTTCTCGCACCTCCACGACCCGGCGCACCCTGCCCTCGACATCCCCGAGCGGCGCGTCGAGCTCGCCGAGGTGATGCCGCGCTACGCGAGGTCGCTCGGCGGAGAGCTCCTCGCTGCGTTCGACTCGCGCGAGCAGGCCGACTACGCGAGGTTCTTCCTCGGCCGCGCCGATCCGCGCCTCGGCGAACGGCCGGTGCGCAGCGGCTACTGGTTCGGGCTCCACGCCGCGCGCGTGATCGCCGCGGGCCGCTCGCTCGACGTGCTCTGCCGCGTCCCACGCGACGCCGTCCGCGCCGAGGTCCGCGCCGCCGTCGCGGAGATCGTCGCCCGCGCGACGTGACGCAGGCGCTCCGTGGCGAGCGGCCTTGTCGACGAGACAGATCGCTCGGCGTCGGCCTCCGGCGTGCCCTCCGGGGCTGCGGACGTCTGTGGACAGTGGCGCGCCCGTGGACAACGCGTGGAGGGTTCGGAGAGGCGGACGGGTCGTGGTGCGCGTTGCCCACCGGCGCTTGGACAACACGCGGTGGAGCCGCGACCGCCGCAGCGTCAGTCGTGCGCGCGTTGCCCACACTGCCCACGGACCCGACGACGTTTTTTTTTCTGATCTCCGATCTCAAAAAAAATAGAACTCGTCGGGTCGGTGGGCAGTGTGGGCAACGCGTCGAAGAGACCTCCGCAGAGACGCCAAGACCGTCGGCGCGTTGTCCAAGCGACTGTGGGCAACGCACACGACGTGCAGCCAGACCACCTGCACCTGATCGTCGAGGCAGCGGGGAAGAAGAGCCTGTCGAGCGGCGCGCGCGGTCTCGCGTGCCGCCGGGGGGCGCGTTCGACGGCTGGGCCGACGCGTCGCCGCGCGCCGGGCCGTGGGAGGCTGTCCGAACGTGAAACTCGGAGCCACGGCCTGAGGCGAAGGCGATCGGCGCCGAGACGGGTGCAGCCGCGAGCAACGGCG
>DASYCF010001378.1:0-9015 GCA_036500365.1 Byssovorax sp. | reverse complement strand
GCGAAGAGGCGCTCGAGCTCCTCGCGGTGCAGCCCGTCGAGTGCATCCTGCTCGACCTCGTCCTGCCGGGCATCAGCGGCAACGAGACGTGCAAGCGCATCAAGGCGGCGCCCGGCCTGCGTGACACGCCGGTGATCATGCTCACCGCGCTCGCCGAGCGCGACGCGATGATCGAGGGGATCAACGCGGGCGCGGACGACTACCTCGCGAAGTCGAGCGAGACGAGCGTGCTCAAGGCGAGGCTCCGCGCGCAGATCCGCAGGAAGCAGTTCGAAGACGAGAACCGCCTCATCCGCGAGCAGCTCCTGCGGCGCGAGCTCGAGGCGCAGGAGGCGCGCGCCGCGCGCGAGCTCGCCGAGGAGCGCGCCGCCTACCTCGCGAGCCTCGAGCTCAAGAACGCGGAGCTCGCCGTCGCGCGCGATCAGGCGCTCCGCGAGAGCCGCGTGAAGTCGCAGTTCCTCGCGAGCATGTCGCACGAGCTCCGCACGCCGCTGAACGCCATCATCGGCTTCTCGGAGCTCCTCGAGCAGGGGCTGCCCGGGCCGTTGAACGAGACGCAGGCGGAGTTCGTCGGCCACGTGCTCGTCAGCGGTCGGCACCTCCTGCACCTCATCAACGACGTGCTCGATCTCTCGCGCATCGAGGCGGGCAAGATGGAGATCGCCGCCGAGTGGACCGAGCTCCGCGCGCTCGCCGAGTCCGTGTGCGGCGTCGTGGGCCCGCTCGCGCTGAAGCAGGGCGTCTCGTTCGATCGCGCGATCGCCGCCGACGTGGCCGAGGTCTTCGTCGACCCGGTGAAGCTCAAGCAGATCCTCTACAACCTGCTTTCGAACGCGATCAAGTTCACGCAGCGCGGCGGCTCGGTGCGGCTCACCGCAGAGCGCACGGCGCGCGGCGTCGACGTCTCCGTCATCGACACGGGCCCCGGCATCCGCGACGAGGACATGGCGCTCCTCTTCGCGGAGTTCGGTCGCATCGAGCGCCCGGGCTCGCAGGCGGCCGAGGGCACGGGCCTCGGCCTGCCGCTCACGAAGCGGCTCGTCGAGCTCCACGGCGGCGAGCTCTCCGTCGTGAGCACCCCGGGTCGCGGGTCGCGCTTCACCGTGTCGTTGCCGGAGGTCGCGCGTTGAGCTCGGCCGACCTCGCCCGGCCCGACGCGGCGGCCTCGGTCCCCGTGCTCCTCGTGCGCGCGGGCGCGTGTCGATGCGCGCTCCCGCTCCGACACGTGCTCGAGACGATGCGCGCGCTGCCCGTCGACGTCGTCGCAGGCGCGCCCGCGTTCCTGCGCGGCGTCGCGATCGTCCGCGGCGCGCCGACGCCGGTGGTCGACCTCGGGGCGCTCGTGGGTCAGCGGGCGGAGGTGGGCCGCTTCGTCACGATCTCGACCGGCGGCGCGTGCGTCGCGCTCGCCGTCGAGGAGGTGCTCGGGCTCACGACGTGGACGCGCGCCGAGCACGCCGAGGCGCCGCCGCTCCTGCGCGACGCCGTCGACCACGTGCTCGAGGCGATGACGGCGCTCGACGAGGCGCTCGTCTTCGTGCTGAGCGCGTGCGCGATCGCGGAGCGCGCGACGGCGGTCGTGGCGGCGTCGAGGGCGACGTGAGCCCGACCGCGGCCGACGTCGACGACTTTCGCGCCGTGCTCGCCCTGCGCCTCGGGCTCCAGTTCGCGCCCGACCGCGCGGAGATGCTCGCCGACCTGCTCAGGCGCCGCGCCGGGGCGGGCGGCGTCGCGCGCTACCTCGCCGCGCTCCGCGTCGCGCCACGCGGCGACGAGGAGCTCCGCGCGCTCGCGCCCGAGCTCACCGTGGGCGAGACGTATTTCTTCCGGAACCGCGCGCAGCTCGACGCGCTCTGCGACGTCGCGATCCCGAGCGTGCTCGGCGCGAGCGGCGGCGCGCCGCTCCGTGTGCTGTCCGCCGGCTGCGCGTCGGGCGAGGAGCCGTACTCGGTCGCGATGCTCCTGCGCGACCGCTTCGCGGGCGTCGTCGACGACCTCGCGTCGATCCGCGCCGTCGATCTGAACCCGGTCGCGCTGAAGAAGGCGACCGAGGGTCGGTACTCGACGTGGTCGCTCCGCGAGACCCCCGCCGCGACGCGCGCCGTGCATTTCCGCGAGTCCGGCGGGCAGCACGTGCTCGACGCGAGCATCCGCCGGCGCGTCGCGTTCGAGGAGCGGAACCTCGCGCTCGACGATCCGGGCTTCTTTCGACCGTGCGCGTTCGACGTCGTCCTGTGCCGCAACGTGCTCATGTACTTCGAGATCGACGCGGCTCGCGCGATCGTGTCGCGCCTCCACGCGTCGCTCACGCCCGGCGGGTACCTCTTCCTCGGGCACGCCGAGACGCTGCGCGGCTTCGCCGATGACTTCACGCTTTGTCACACGCACGAGACCTTCTATTACCGGCGCGGCGACGGTCGCGCGCGCCGGGGCTCGTCACCGTCCGTGCCCCCGATCGCGTCGCCGTCGCCGTCGGCGTCGACGGCGACGGAGGCGAGCGCCGATTGGATGAGCGACATCGAGCGCGCGTCGGCCCGCATCGCTCGGCTCTCGACGCCGCGCCCGCCGGAGACCGAGGCGCCTCCGCCGTCGTCTGCGTCGCGGGATCGACGCCTCGATCGCGTGATGCAGCTGGTCGAGATCGAGCGCTTCGAGGAGGCGCTGGCGGCGCTGCGCGCGCTGCCCGTCGCCGAGCTCGCCGATCGCCGCGCGCGCCTCGTGCTGGCGGTGCTCTTGACGAACACGGGCGCGACGCCGGACGCCGAGCGCGTGTGCGACGAGCTCCTCGCCGACGACCCGTCGCACGCGGGCGCGCGCTACCTCGCCGCGCTCTGCCGCGAGCGCGCCGGCGACGTCGACGGCGCCATCGCGCACGATCGCGCGGCCACCGCCGCCGACCCGTCGTTCGCGATGGCGCACCTGCACCTCGGCCTCTTGTTCAAGCGCGCGCGCAAGCCGGCCGAGGCCCGCGACGCCCTGCGCGCGGCGCTCGCGCTGGTCGCGTGCGAGCGCGTCGACCGCATCGCGCTGTTCGGCGGCGGCTTCACGCGCGACGCCCTCGGCGCCCTGTGTCGCGCAGAGCTCGACGCGATCTCGCGCTGAGCTCGGCTCATGCGTCGAGGATCTCGCGGACGCGGCGCGCGAGCGCGTCCGGGGTGAACGGCTTCTGCAGGAAGCCCACGCTCGAGTCGATCGCGCCGCGGAGCAGCGCCGGGTGATCGGTGTAGCCAGACATGAGCAGGGCGCGCGCGCCCGCGTGTCGCCTGCGCACGTGCTCGACCACGTCGGGGCCGCTCGAGCCGGGCATCACGACGTCGCTCAGCACGAGATCGATGCGGCCCTCGTGGATGCGCGCGAGCTCGATGCCGTCGGCGCCGTCGCGCGCGACGAGCAGGCGGTAGCCGCGGGGCTCGAGCGTGCGGCTGACGGCCTCACGGATGCGCGGGTCGTCCTCGACGAGGAGCAGCGTCTCGGCGCCGCCGCCGCGCGGGCAGATCGAGCGCGCGAGTACGGGCGCGGGCGCCTCGGCGACGCGAGGCAGGTAGATCTTGAAGACGGTGCCGACACCGGGCTCGCTCTCGACGACGATGGCGCCGCCGCTCTGCTTCACGATGCCATAGCAGACCGAGAGGCCGAGGCCGGTGCCCTCGCCGGGGCCCTTCGTCGTGAAGAACGGCTCGAACAGCCGCGGCTTCGCCTCGGCAGGGATTCCCACGCCGGTGTCGCTCACCGTGAGCATCACGTACCCGCCCGCGGGCACCGACGTCGGGCCGTCGACGCCGTCGGCCGTCAGCTCGACGTTGCTCGTCTCGAGCGAGAGCATGCCGCCCTCGGGCATCGCGTCGCGGGCGTTGACGGCGAGGTTCACGATCACCTGCTCGAGCTGGCCCACGTCGACGCGCACGGAGCTCGCCGCGGTGCCGGGCACGACCGCGAGCTCGATGTCCTCGCCGATGAGGCGGCGCAGCATCTTCTCGATGCCGCCGATGGTCGCGTCGAGATCCACGACGCGCGGCTCGAGCACCTGCCGGCGGCTGAACGCGAGCAGCTGGCGCGTGAGCTGGGCCGCGCGCTCGGCCGCGCCGCGGATCTCCTCGGCGTCGGCGCGCCGCGGGTCCTGCGGGCCGAGGTCGTCGACGATGAACTGGCTGTACGCGAGGATGACCGCCAGCATGTTGTTGAAGTCGTGCGCGATGCCGCCGGTGAGGTGGCCGACCATCTCCATCTTCTGCGCCTGCTGCAGGCTCGCCTCCAGGCGCTTTCGCTCGGTGGTGTCGGTGACGACGCCCTCGAGGTGCAGCGCGCCGTCACGCTCGTAGCGCGCCGTCGAGCGGTTGCGGAGCCAGGTCCAGCGGCCGTCTTTGCGCTGGTGGCGATACTCGACGTCGAACGGCTTGCCGGACTCGGCGAACTCGCGCATCGCGCCGCTGACGGCCGCGCGGTCGGCGGGGTGGACGTGCTCGAGCCGGTCGGCCTCGCGCTTGCCCGTGAGCTCCCCGGCGTCGTAGCCGAGCACGCGGCTCGCGTTCGGCGTCGCGAAGCACAGCGCGCCGTCGGTCGTCTTCGTCCAGATGAGGTCGGGCATGCGCTCGAGCAGGGCGCGGTAGCGCGCCTCGCTCTCGGCGGTCTTCTTCGCCGCGGCGATCTCCTCGGTGACGTCGCGCGCCATCGCGAGCACGTACGGCTCGCCGTCGAGGTGGATGATCGACGCGGAGATGTCGACGAAGATCTCGGCGCCGTCGGCGCGCTGGATCGGCACGGCGCGCGCGCGGCCGACGCCGCTGGCGATCGCGCCGCGCAGGCCGCCCGCGGCCGCGCCGGGCTCCGGCGCGAGCTCGCCGAGGTGCCGGCCCCGCATCGACGCGGGATCGACGCCGAGGAGCGAGCGCCACCGCTCGTTCGCCTCGACGACGATGCCGTCGCTCGTGAGGAGCGTCACGGCGTCCGCCGCGTTCTGGAACAGGGCGCGGTAGCGGTCCTCGGCGCACCTCGCGCGGCCGAGCAGGTGCGACGCGCGGGCGTCGCTCGCGCGGACGTGGTGCTCGAGCAGCGTGGGCGGCTCGCTCGGCGACGCGGTGCTCGGCTTGCCCGAGAGCGCGGCGCGCACGGCGCGGAGCTCGTCGTCGAAGCCGGGCGTGCGGCTCACGAGCGCGTGCGCGCCGACGTGGCTCGCGAGCGCGCGATCCTCCGCGCCGCCGCAGTGGGCCGAGAGCAGCACGACGGGCACGGCCGTGAACATGGGGTCCGAGCGCACGCGCTGACACAGCATGAAGCCGTCGAAGTCGCCCATGAGCACGTCGCTGACGATGACGTCGGGCGACGTGCGCCGGGCCAGGGCGAGCGCCTCGTCGGCGCCGCTCGCGGGCAGGACCTCGTAGCCGGCGTACTCGAGCCGCACGGTGTTGAGGCGGAGCTGCAGGCGGTCGTCGTCCGCGAGGAGCACGCGCGCGCGGCGAGGATCGGCGGCGCGGATGAAGTCTCGGGCTGCGTGAATCATGTCGGTTCCCCCCGGGGCCCTCGCAAGGACGAGGCCAGCGGCGCTACTTCGCGAGGCTCGCGGCGAGGAAGGTCGTCGCGGCGACCGGGACCAGGCGGTTGAGGACGTCGGTCGCGGTCGCGAACCAGTGCTCCGACACGTAGACGACGTCGCCCGGCGCGAGCTCGACGTTGGGCGCGCGGCCGTTCATCACCGCGCCGAGGTCGGCGCAGAAGACGCGCGGGTGCTCGAAGCCGCCGCGGACGATGCGGAGGTCGCCGTTGTCGGCGCCGGACGTCGCGCCGCCCGCCTCGGCGACCGCCTCGGTGAGGAGGAGCCCGCGGTGCCACGCGAGCGTCCGCGGCTTCGCCACGAGCCCGAGGATCGTGACGCGCGTCTGCGCCGCCGGCGGCACGTAGATGACGTCGCCCGGGTGGAGCGGGACGTTGTGCCGCTTGTCACCCTGCATCGCGAGGCGAAGATCGATGGGCAAGGGCGCGCCGTCTCGCATGACGCGCGCCGCCTCGAGGTCGCCGAGCTGCACGAGTTTGTCCTCTTGCGTGGTCGAGCGCGTGCCGCCTACGGTCGCCAGCACCTCGACGACGCGGCCTTCTCCGACGAGCGGCACGTTGCCGGGCCGCTCGACGGCGCCGACGACCGTCGCGAAGCGCCCCTTCGCCTCGACGAGGGAGAGCACGGGCTTCGCGAACCGCTCGTAGCGGAGGAGCGCCGTCTCGACGCGCGCCTCGGCCGTGTCGATCGTCACGTCGCGCACGTCGACGTCGCCCGCGAGCGGCAGGTGCACCTTGCCCTGGCGATCGACGTGCAGCACCGGCTGATCGAGCCCGGTCGCGCCGAGGACGCGCAACGAGAGGACGTCGCCCGGTCGCACGACGTCGGCGCCTGGCGACTCGTCTTGAGGGAGGCCTGCCGGCGGCGTCGGCGTCGCGTCGACGAACGCGGGATCCGACGCGAGCGCGCTCGGGGCGTTCGCGGGCGGGGCGGAGCAGGCGAGGAGGGCGGCGGCGGCGGCGGCGAGGAGGAGGACGGTACGCATGTCGCAATGGCCCCTCGCAACCCCGATGCCGGGGCGGAGGTCACCATGCACGTTCTCATCGTCTCGAACCTGTATCCCCCCGATGTGCTGGGCGGCTACGAGCTGCTCGCCCGCGACGTCGCGGAGCGCTTCGTCCGCCGCGGCCACCGCGTCACCGTGTTCACCTCGGGCGACGGCTCGATCCGGGACGGCGTGCACCGCACGATGACCCTGGCGCGGCCGTTCGGCGACGACGCGGGCCGCGATCGCGCGCGCCACGTGGTCACCGCCCGCGCGAACCGCCGCGCGCTCGAGGAGCTCCTCGCGTTCACGGGGAAGCCCGATTGCGCGCTGATCATGAGCCTCCGGCGCGTCGGCCCCGAGCCGCTGCGCGTCTTGGACGAGGCGGGGATCCCGTTCGTGGTCACGGTGAACGACGACTGGCCCTCCGTGCACGCCGAGGCGCCGCGGAGGACGTCGCCGCGCGGGCTCGCCGCGTACGTGCTCGATCGCGCCCCGTTCGCGCGCCACACGTTCCGCGGTGTTTCAGTTCGGCACGTCGTGTACCTCTCCGCGGCGATCCGCGACGAGGTGCTCCGCGCCGGCGCGCCGTTCCCGAACGGGACGGTCGTGTACCAGGGCGTCGACACGGACGTGTTCCGGCCCGACGGCGGGACGGGAAAGAAGGGCGAGCTGCTCTTCGTCGGACGGCTGCACCCGTCGAAGGCGCCCGACATCGCCATCGAGGCGCTCGCCGAGCTCCGCGCGAAGGGCAGGGACGTGCGGCTCACGCTCGCCGGCAACCCGGTGACCGAGGCGTACGGCCGCGAGCTCCGCGCCCTCGCCCGCGCCCGCGGCGTCGAGGCGCACACGAAGTTCGTCGGCCTCGTCCCCCGCCACGAGCTGCCGCGGCTCTACCACTCGGCCGAGGCCGTCCTCTTCCTCGGCCGCTACGCCGGCGAGGCGCAGGGCCTCGTCCCGATCGAGGCGATGGCGTGCGGGCGCCCGGTCGTCTTCGCGGCGCTCGGCGGCGCGAAGGAGTTCGTTTCGGGTCACGACGCGACGGTCGATGCTCCGATTTGCGACGGACCGCACGTCGCCGCCGCGGCCGCGCGCCTGCTCGACGACGCGGAGCTCGGGCGCCGCGTCGTGGAACGGGGCCTGCAACTGGTCGAGACGCAGGGCTCAATCGACGCCTACGCCGACGCGCTGCTCGCGCACCTCGAGGCGAGCCGCGGCGACGCCCAGGGCCGAGCCGCCTGAGACCCTCTCACGGAGATCGACGCCATGACCGACATCTGCATCGTCAAACCCTCGTTCCGGCGCCTCGACACGAAGGCGGCGGCGCCGCTCCGCGCGATGATGGCGGCGGCGTGGGCAGGTGGACCGCGCATCGTCGCGCTCGACCTCACCGACGTGATGTACGTCGACAGCCTCGGCCTCTCGGCGCTCGTCGCAGAGAACCGCCAGCGTCCGACGCCGGGCGCGATCGTCGTCTTCGGTCTGACCGAGTACGTGCGCGAGGTTTTCGAGATCAGCCGCCTCGCCGAGCTGTTCGACGTGTTCGAGACCGCCGCCGCGGTCCGCGCCGCCCTCGGGGACGCCGATGCTGCACGCGCGGTCTGACGCAGGCGCCGGCCCGGTCGACGCCGCGCCCGCGCCCGCGCCGCGCGGCCGGCCCGGGCTGCCCGTCGACCCGGCGCGGGTGCTCTCCGCGCTGCGACGCTCGCGGAGGAGCATCCTCGGCGCGTTCGTCGTGGCCGCGCTCGTCGGCGCCGTGGTCGGCAAGCTCGTCGTGCCGAAGACGTACGGCGCGCGCGCCACCGTGCTCTGGCAGCCGCCCGTCGACACGAAGCAGGACGCGCGGCTCGAGCTCGCGACCCTCGCCGACAGCGTGAAGCTCCCGTCGAACCTCGCGAAGGTGCGCCAGCGGCTCACGCTGCACGCGACGACGGAGCAGCTCGGCAAGCGCCTCGAGGTCTCGCTCGGCGACGCGTCGATGCTCATCACCGTGAAGGCGCAGTCGCCCAAGAAGGAGGACGTCGCCGCGCTCGCGAACACCGCGGTCGAGGTCTTCCTCGAGGCGCAGCGCGAGGTCGCCCTGTCGCGCCACCACGAGCTCGGCGACGCCCTGCGCGCCTCGCTCGTCAGCGCCGAGCAGCGCACCCACGAGGCGCGCGCCCGCTACGACCGCTTCCGTGAGGAGCACCACATCGGCGACATGTCGCTCGAGATGCAGGCCGCGATCGAGGAGGCGAGCAAGCTGCGCCTCTCCGGCACCGAGACCGAGGTCGAGCTCCAGTCGCTCCGCGCGAAGGAGGTCGAGCTCCGCGCGGTGCAGAGCGGCCAGGCCGAGAACGTCGTCGTCGCGAGCAACGAGCAGCGCCCCGACGTCGCGCGCCTCGCGCAGGTCGAGTCGGACCTCGCGAGCGCCCGCGCGCTCCACGCCAGCGACCATCCGACCGTGCGCTCGCTCGCCGCCGAGGCCGACGCCCTGCGCGCC
>DASYCF010001377.1:0-8745 GCA_036500365.1 Byssovorax sp. | reverse complement strand
GGTCGCGGCCGTCGCGATCGGAGGCGACGACCCGCGCAGCATCGGCCTGTCGCTCGCGTTCTTCGCGCTCGCGGTCGTCACGCTGCAGCTCTTCATCGCAGGCTTCCGCGCGCTCACCGTGTATGACGACGCCGAGCAGATCGCCGGCGAGAACGTCGCCGCCGCGCTGAGCCACGCCGGCCTCTCGCTCGCGGTCGCCGTGATCGTCGCGCGCGCCGTCGAGGGTGACTTCGTCGGTTGGGCGATCTCGCTCAAGGGCTACGGCGGCGTGCTCTTGTCGGCGCTCACGCTCTACCCGGTGCGCCAAGTCTTCGTGCAAGGCGCGCTCCTGCGCGCGCCGATCAAGCTGCGCGGCGGGCGCATCGACGCGGGCATCGCGAACGACCGCGACGTCGGCCTCGCCGCGCTCGAGGCGGCGACCTACCTCGCGACCGCGCTCTCGATCAGCCGCCTCGCGTGAGCGACGCGTACGATCTCTTCGCGCGCGCCGTGCGCGAGGGCGGCGTCATCACCGACCCTTGGGCCAACGGCGAGCCGCGTCTGCGCGAAGAGCCCGTGATCCTCGACGCGCGTCGCGCCGCCGAGCTCGCGCACATGGCCGAGGACATCGGCGCGCTCTACGACGAGCTCTGTCATGTCGTCGCCGACGCGCCCGAGCTCCTCGACGACTTCTTCGGGCTCACCCCCGTCCAAAAGGCGCTCTGGCTCGGGTCGCAGCCGCTCTGGCACGGCATCGCGCGGGCCGACGTGTTCGAGACCGATGACGGACTGGTCGCGGCCGAGCTCAACTGCGACACGCCGACCGGCGAGCCCGAGGCCGTCGTCCTCGGTGCGCTCGCGGCAGCGGCGCGCCCCGGCGCGATCGACCCCGTGGAAGATCTCGCGCGGCGCTTCGTCGCGATGGTCGACGCGGTCACGCGGAGCGAGCTCGAGGCGCCCGTCGACGCGCCCGCGATCGGCATCGTCTACCCGACCGAGTTCACCGAGGACCTCGCGCTCGTGCGCCTCTATCGCGGCTGGTTCGAGGCGCGCGGCCGCCGCGTCGCGCTCGGCTCGCCCTTCAACCTGCGCTGGGACGGCGAGCGCCTCAGCCTCTTCGACGCGCCGATCGACGTCGTCATCCGCCACTACAAGACCGACTGGTGGGGCGAGCGCCAGAGCGTGTGGACCGACGAGGCGTTCCCGGACGCCGAGCCGCTCGTGGAGCCGCTGCGCGCGGTCTTCTCCGCGATGGCCGCGCGCAAGGTCGCCGTCGTGAACCCGTTCGGCGCCGTCGTCCCGCAGAACAAGCGCGCGATGGCGCTCTTCTGGGAGCACATCCACCGCTTCTCGGCGGCGTCGCAGCGCACGATCCAGCGCTTCGTCCCGGTGACGTCGCGCCTCGAGCGCGTCCACGAGGCGCAGCTCGTCACCGAGCGCGAGCAGTGGGTCCTGAAGAGCGACTACGGCGCCGAGGGCGACGAGGTGATCCTCGGCAAGCTCACGACCGACGCCACGTGGAAGAGCACGATCGAGCGCGCGCGGCCCGGCCGCTGGATCGCGCAGCGCTACTTCGAGGCCCACGTCGACGCCGCGGGCGAGGCGCTGAACCTCGGCGTCTTCCTCGTCGCCGGCGAGGCCGCGGGCTTCTACGCGCGCGTGCAAGCCGGCGCGACCAACGACGAGGCGCGCAGCGCGGCCGTCCTCGTCGAGCCGTAGCGTCAACGGAGCCGCGCGCGGAGCTCGCGCTCGAACGCGCGCGTGAACGTGCCGTCGACTCGGATCGAGTAGCGGAAGAACGGGTCGGCGAGCACGCCGTGGTAGTCCATGTCGTTGAACCAGTACGCGCGCGCGTCGACGATCACGCGCGACCCGCCGTCGGCGTCCGCGAGGGCGAAGCGCTTGCTGCCGCGCGGGTCGAGCGAGATCGACTGCGCGATCGAGAGCGCGCCCGGCTCGGTGTCTCGATGGAACGGCGCGTGGTCGTTCGCCTCGAGGCCGAAGATCACGCAGCGCCCGATCTGCTCGAACGGGAGGCTCTGCACGAGCGCGACCGTGCGCGGGAAGAAGGCGATCGCCTCGGCGCCGAACGCCTTGCCGGCGCCGTCGTGCTTGTCGTCCCAGCGATCGTTCTCGAGCAGGTGATAGCAGACCTTCCACGGGAAATAGACGGCGTGCCGCATCTTCAAGAAGGCGACCTGCGCCCGCGTGAACGGGTGATCCGTCTCGTCGCCGAAGCGCCGCTCGCCGTCGAGATCGACCGACTCGGGCGCGTCGCCGAGCGCGACGAACCGCGCTAGCTCGTCGCGCGGCATCGCCTCGATCGCGTGCATCGCGTCGACGTATCCGTCGTCCACCTGGAACGGCGCGACGACGCCCATCCACTTGAGCGTGCCCCCCGTGTGCGTGACGTCGACGCGGGGGAGCGCCTGCGTGATCTCGTCGTCGACGTCGTCGAGCGCGGCCGCGTCGACGACGTCCTCGAGATCGACGAATGGCCGCCCGAAGAGGCCGACGAGCGCCATCAGCGCGCCTCGACGAGCGCGCGCGCGACGAGCCGATCGAACGCGTGCACCCCCTCCTCGACCGTCGCATAGCAGCCGATCTCGAAGCCCGGCGTCGCGAGCCCGCGCTGCTGTCGCTCGCAGATCGCGCGATCCTCCGCGTTCGTCGTCGCCCAGAAATCGAGCACGTCCGCGAGCGCGCCTCGATCGGTCGACGGGTCGACGAGCACATCGGCGATGACGCGCGTGCGCTCGGGCGCGATCGGCTCGAGCCGGTAGGTGAGCAGGTAGTCGGGCTGGAGGCTCGTGAGCAGCGTCGGGAAGAGCAGCGCGTCGTGCACTCGGCCGCGCGGCGCGAACGCGCGCCGTTCACCGATGCGCCGCGAGATCGAGACGGTCTCGACGCCGTCCGCGAGCTCCATCGTCCCGCCGAGCCAGCGATGCCCGCGGAGCCACGTCGCCGCCCGCGCCGTCGCGGTGCAAGCCTCGAGCGCCGGGTGCACGAGCGGGAAGTGGTGCGACTCCTGGAAGTTCTCGGCGCAGATCTTCCAGTTCGCGGCGACGTCCCACGCCGCGCGGTGGGCGCGCGTCAGGCTCGCGAGGTCGGCGCGCTCGAGCCACGGCGGCGCCGCGCCCGCCCAGGCTTCCAGCGGCGCGGCGTCGGGGTCGACGTTCACGAAGAGGAACCCTCGCCACGTCTCGACCGCGAGCGGCGTGAGCCCGTGCGCAGCTCGATCGAAGCCCTCGGGCGCGAAGGGCGCGTCGCGCAGCGCGCCGTCGAGGCCATAGCGCCACGCATGGTACGGGCACGTGAACGAGATCGCGCGCCCGCTCGCGCCCACGACCACGGGGACGCCGCGGTGCCGACACGCGTCCCGCATGGCGCGGACCCGGCCGTCCTCCCCGCGCGCGACGATGACGCCGGCGCCGAACGTCTCGATGCGCACCCAAGCGCCCGGCGCGCGCACGTCCTCCTCGCGGCCGACGCAGAGCCACGCGCGTTCGAAGATCGCCCGGCGCTCGCGTTCGAAGTGCGCGGCGTCGCGGTACGCGCGCGTCGGCAGCGGTCGCGCGACGGTGAAGTCCGCGTCGGTGCCCTCGAGACCGTCGTCCGTCACGCCCACGCGCCCATCCTCCCGATTTCCGCGCCGCGGGCGCAACGGTGACGACAGTTACGGTGGCCGAGTGACGTCCTCGAGCCCGGGCGAACAGCGTCTTTCGCGGTGTTTTTGGAGGCCGCCGCGTTGGCACCGCGGATGCTTGAAGGCCTGAGCAGCGAGGGCTGAGCCCCGCAACGGAGAACAGGAAAAGGTCATGAACATCAAGGGCATGTTGGTCGCGGTCGTCATGGCGAGTTCGGCGGCGGCGATGACGGGTTGCAGCCAGGCGCAGACCGCCATGGCGGACCAGGTCGCCGAGCAGGGCGCCTCCGCCGCGGGCAACTGGTTCTTCTGGCGCGCCTCGCCGGTGGTCGTCGCGCGCCCGGTGGTCCGCACGTACTACACGCCGAGCGTCATCCGCGTGGCTCCTCCGGTCGCGCGCGCCGAGGTCATCGGCCGCGCTCCCTCGGCGAACCACTTCTGGGTCAACGGCTACTACCGCTTCGCCAACAGCCGCTACGAGTGGGTCGGCGGCCACTGGGACGTGCGCCGCGCGGGCTTCAACTACGTGCAGGGGCGCTGGGACAACATCGGGGGCGTGTACCGCTTCGTCCCCGGCCACTTCGTCCGCGTGTAACACCCCGATGTTCGGCGCAGGTGCCCTCGTGACACCTGCGCCGGGCTCGTTTTGTCGCGCGCGCTTGCTTGGCCATGGCCCGCCGACGTGAGAGCTTCGCCTGGCCTGTTACGTCACGCGTTACGCCCCGCTCACGCAGGGCGAGATGAAAACCGCGTGGAAATGCGCGCGAGCGCAAAATCGTCCGTGGCACGCACCCTGCATTGCGGGAAGGCGCGCGGGCGATGCCCCGTAACGCAGGCGAGACGGATACGGAGACGAGGCAAGGTCATGAACATCAAGAGCACGCAGGTCGCGATGGTGATGGTTGGTGCGGCTGCTGCCCTCGCCGGCTGCAGCGAGGCGCCTACCGCGACGAGCGACAGCACGATCGACGAGGGCGCTGCGCCGCAGGCCGAGACCAGCAACTGGTACTTCTGGCGCGCCGGCTTCCACACGCCGGTGGTCGCTCGCACCTACGGCTACGCGCGCTTCGCGCCGCCCGCCGCGCGCGTCGAGGTCGCGGGCCGCGCCCCGAGCGCGAACCACTTCTGGATCGCTGGCTACCACCGCTGGACCGGTTCGCGGTACGAGTGGGTCGGCGGCAAGTGGGACGTCCGTCGCCCTGGCTTCAACTACGTTCCCGGTCGCTGGATCAACGTCGGCGGCACGTATCGCTGGCAGCCCGCGGCCTGGCGCCGCATCTGATTTTCGATGGGGGCTCCGCCCCGCAAGCAACGATGAGGGCTCCGCCCCCAAGGCCCCGCCGGGATCGCTGCGACGCCGTTGCATCGCTCGGGCGTCGTGCTGACCTCGGTGATGAGACAAGGCTCGGCGACCCGAGGCCGTGCGAAAGATTGGTGGGCTTCGACGAACGATGGCGTGGGTGCCCTTCCGGGCGCGCGCGCCGTCGGCGTTTTGTGGGCTTTGGCGCGTGCTGCGGCGGTCCTCCACTTTGCGCTTTCCGGCGTCACGCGCGCGCTTGTAGTGTCCGGCGCATGGCGAACCCCACCGCGCTGCTCGAGACGTCGCTCGGCAACATCAAGGTCGAGCTCTACACCGACAAGATGCCCATCACGGCCGGCAACTTCGTGAAGCTCGCGAAGAGCGGCTTCTACGACGGGCTGCACTTCCATCGCGTGATCGACGGCTTCATGTTGCAGTTCGGCTGCCCGCACAGCAAGGACCCGAAGAGCCCCCGCGCGGGCACGGGCGACGGGCCGGACGGCACCATCCAGGACGAGCACCCCGCTGACGCGAAGCTCTCGAACGAGCCGGGCACGCTGTCGATGGCGAACTCCGGGCAGAAGAACAGCGGCTCGTGCCAGTTCTTCATCAACACCGTGCACAACGGCTACCTCGACTGGTTCTCGCCGGGGGAGTCGCGCCACCCCGTGTTCGGCCGCGTGGTCGAGGGGATGGACATCGTCCAGAAGATCGAGAAGACGAAGACCGACGGCACCGATCGTCCGCTGACGCCGGTGCGCATGAACAAGGTCACCGTCTCGGAGGCGTAGCCGCCGCGCGGATGGGCGCCCGATGGGCCGCGCGAGCGGCCCCGAGCCTCGACCTCGCTCCGCTCGGTCCGGTCGGCGGCGGTTGCGCCGCCGCGGGCCGACGCGCGGTCAGCCGTAGTCCTTCTCGGCGCGCTCCTGGTCTTCCTTGCAGCGGATGCAGAGGTTCGTCTCCGGGCGGGCCTCGAGGCGCTTGATCGAGATCTCCTCCTCGCACTCGTCGCACTTGCCGAAGGTGCCGTCCTCGATCTTCGCCAGCGCCTTCTGGATCTTGTCGAGGAAGTACTTCTCGCGGCCGCGGAGGCGGAACGTGAACGACTGCAGGTACTCGCTCGACGCGAGATCCATCTCGTCGGGCAAGTCGTTCGCGTCGAGCATCATGTCTTCGCTGAGGGTCTGCTTCGCCTTCTTGATGATCTCGTCGCGCTTCGCCTCGAGCTGCTGCTTGAACTTCTTGAGCTGGGCCTTGTTCATGGCCTCGGTCCCTTCGGTCATCGCGTTCTCGATTCGCCTGCGAGCGACGGCGCGCTGGCGTGCCCTCCCGCTGGTGATGCGGGTCCTGCCCGCCGCGCCGGGGTGATCCGGTGGTGCGAACCCCCGGATCAAAAGGCGCAGCACGTGAGGCACCAACTTTCGGTCCGTCAAGGTGCCCCGAGGACTACTGCCCAATTTGCTGCATTTTGACGATGCGCGGCAGCTGGAACAGACTCCTGGCGTGCTCGATTTCTCGAACTCCCAGGCGAAGGCCGCGCCGCGCGACGCCGCCACGGTCGTGCCGCTGCGAGACGCCGCTGGCGGGCTCGAGGTGTTCTCGGTGCTGCGCCATCCGAAGAGCGGCTTCCTCGGCGGCGCGCTCGTGTTTCCGGGCGGCAAGCTCGACGCGACGGACGCGGACGAAGCGTGGGCGCGGCTCGCTGCGTCGCCGGCGCCAGAGCGCTCGGAGGCGTTCGCGACGGCGACGGCTGGGGCGCTCGCGCTCGCGGTGTGCGCGTGCCGCGAGGCGTTCGAGGAGGCGTCGCTCCTGCCAGCGCTCCGCGGCGGAGCGGCCGTCGCCGCCGACGAGATCGACGAGCTGCGCGCGGGCCTCGGCGACGGGCGCGATCTGGCGGCGCGGCTCGCCGCGCGCGGCGTGTCGCTCGCGTTCGGAGCCCTCGTGCCGTTCGCGCGGTGGATCACCCCGGAGGCGGAGGCGCGCCGGTTCGACGCCCGCTTCTTTTTGCTGGAGATGCCGCCGGGACAGGTCGGTAGGCACGACGGACGGGAGACGACGCACGGGTTTTGGGCGACGCCGGCCGACGTGCTCCAGCGCGCCGCGGCGGGCGAGTTCTTCCTCGCGCCGCCGACGTCGCGCGCCCTCGAGCTGCTCTCCGCGACGGCGAACGTCGCCGAGGCCGCGCGCCTGGCCGCCCGCCAGTCGCTCGCGCCCATCTGCCCGACGTTCGTCGCCGACCCCGTCGCGCCGTTCCTCGCGCTGCCCGGAGATCCGGCCCATGCTGTAGGGGAGCGGCGCGTCGATGGGCCGTCCCGCTACGTGCTGCGAGAAGGGCGGTTCGTCGCCGAGGACCCGCCGCCTGCCTGAGGAGACGTCATGGAGCCGAAGCCGGATCAAGAGGGCCAAGCCGAGCTCTTCACGGCGAGCGACGTGGCGCGGTTTTGCCAAGTGGATCTGAAGACGATCCACAACTGGGCCGACCGGGGGGACGTTCGGCACTTCCGCACGCCGGGGCGACACCTGCGCTTTCGACGGGTGGACGTGCTCGATTTCCTCCGCAAGTACGGCTACCCGATCCCCGAGGCGCTGCGCACCTGCCGGCCGAAGGTCGTCGTCGTCGACGAGGATCCAGCGGCGCTCGCGTCGCTGCGGCGCGCGCTCGCGAGGCGCTTCGAGCTGACGACGTTCCAGGATCCGTTCGACGCGCTCGTCGCGGTAGGCCGCATCTTGCCGGACGCGCTCGTGCTCGACGTGAAGATGGCGGGCGTGGACGGCGTGCGGTGCCTCGAGCGCCTGCGCGCGCTCGGGGCGACGGCGCACGTGCGGTGCATCGTGTACTCGGACGAGGAGAGCCGGCGGGGCGACGCGACGGCGGCTGGCGCATACGGCTTCGTCCGGCGCGGTGACGCGGCCGAGCTGCGCGCGTCGCTCGAGCGGCTCATGGGCCTCGCGCGGGGGTAGCTCGACGCGCGAAAAGCTCGGCTCCCTCGCGCGGCCGGAGGCGGAGCTCGAGCGGTCGTTCGCGCGTCGATTGCCGACTGTCGGCGCTTTTGATAAACGCGGACCCCCGGCGCAACAGACGTCGTCGCCCGCTGCCTTATGAACCTCGAGTCCGTCCGCGTCGTCGTCACCGGTGGAGGCGGCTTCCTCGGCAGCCACGTCGTCGAGGAGCTCCGGCGCCGCGGCGCGCGTGAGGTCATCGCGCCGCGCTCGCGCGACTACGACTTGACGGACGCGGTGCGCACGCGCGCGTTGTTCGCCGAAACCAGGCCGGACCTCGTGATCCACCTCGCCGCGAAGGTCGGCGGCATCGGCAAGAACCAGCGCCACCCCGGTGATTTCTTCCACGACAACATGGCCATGGGGCTCCACGTGCTCGAGGCAGCGCGCGAGCACGGCACGGCGAAGGTGGTCTCGGCGGGCAGCGTGTGCTCGTACCCGAAGTTCGCGCCCGTCCCGTTCCGTGAGGACGACCTCTGGAACGGCTACCCCGAGGAGACGAACGCGCCGTACGGCATCGCGAAGAAGGCGCTGCTCGTCATGTCGCAGGCCTATCGTCAGCAGTACGGCTCGAACTTCGTCGTGTGCATCCCCGTGAACCTCTACGGCCCACGCGACAACTTCGACCTCGAGGACTCGCACGTCATCCCGGCCATGATCCGCAAGTTCACCGAGGCCGCGGCGCGCGGCGAGCGCTGCGTCGGCCTCTGGGGCGACGGGTCGCCTACGCGCGAGTTCCTCTACGTGGCCGACGCGGCGCGCTGGTTCGTCGACGCGGCCGAGCGCTACGACGAGCGCGACCCGGTGAACCTCGGCGCCG
>DASYCF010001376.1:0-8326 GCA_036500365.1 Byssovorax sp. | reverse complement strand
CCCTCGACTGGGTCCCCGCGCTCGACCGCCGCCGTCGTCACCGTGACGTGCCCGGCGTCGGCACGTTCGCGGATCTGCGCCAGCTCGTGATGTTCGAGGTGGCGCGATGATCACGCCCGAGCTGCGCTCGCGCATGCGCCGCCTCTTCTTCGCCGAGCACTGGAAGATCGGCACGATCGCCGCCGAGCTCGGCGTCCACCGCGACACCGTGGAGCTCGCGATCGAGCCCCAGCGCTTCGGTCCTCGAGCAGCTCGAGCAGATCGCGGCGCTCCATCTCGGCGACGGGCGCGATGGCGAAGTCGTCGAGCACGAGGACGTCGACGCGCGCGAGGCGCGCGAGCAGGCGCGAGTAGGAGCCGTCGGCGCGAGCGAGCCTGAGCTCGTCGAACAGGCGCGGCGTGCGACGGTAGGCCGCCCGAAAGCCCCTGCGGCAAGCGCGCTCGGCGAGGGCGCACGCGACGTACGTCTTGCCGGTGCCGGTGGCACCCGTGACCAGCACGGTCTGGTGCTCGGAGAACGTCTGGGGCACGGTCACGAAGTCGCTGCGGGACGCAGCCCGCGCGAAGACGCTCGCGCTGCGCGCATACGACGAGAGCCCAGCGCGCGACGTCGAGGGCCCCGACGGCGGGATCAAGAAGAGCAAGGCCTACCTCTACCCGACGGAGCTTCTCGCGCTGGTCGGCTGCGAGCGCGTGCCGATTCGGTGGCGCAGGTTGTTCGCGCTCGCCGTCTACACGTACACGCGCCCCGGTGAGCTCGAAGCCCTCGAGTGGGAAGACGTCGACCTCGAACACGGCGTGATCCACGTGCACCGCGCCGTGGACCACGGCGAAGACGGCGGCGTCAAAGAGACGAAGACGAACAGCCCGCGGCGCATCCCGATCGAGGCGACGCTCGCGCCGCTCTTGAAGGCGATGCATGCGGCGAAGACGGGCAAGCGCGTGATCGTGATGCCGCCCGCATGCGACCTCGCGGAGCGCTTGCGGCAGTACCTCGGATGGGCGGGCGTCACGCGCGCGGAGCTCACCGCGAACGACGCGACGCGAAAGCAACTGCGCTTCTACGATCTCCGCGCGACGGGGATCTCTTGGATGGCCATCCGCGGCGACGACGCGCTGAAGATCATGCAGCGCGCGGGGCACAAGGATGTCGCGACCACGATGCTTTACGTGCGCGAGAGCGAGAACCTGGGCGAGGCCATCGGCGACCCGTTTCCCGCCCTCCCGACGGCCCTCGAATCGTCCGCCGAATCGTCCGAAGGACCCGCCGTGTGGGGTCAACTGCGCGAAAGCATGTGGAAAAAGCGCAGCGTCCCCAGCGGGATTCGAACCCGCGTTACAGCCGTGAAAGGGCCGTGTCCTGGGCCGGACTAGACGATGGGGACCGGCGAAGCGTCGCGCACCTTAGTCGGCGCCCCCCCGCCTCGCAAGGCTACGGCAGCACCTTCAACCGCCCGCGCCCCTCGAGCCCGCGCCGGCTCCCCTCGACATCCGGCGTCTTCACGAACGCCGCCTCGTTCCCCGCCGCATCCTCGTCATCGCCCCGCATCCCCCCGCTCCGCACGCGCGCGCTCGCCCCGGCAGGCGCCAAATCCGCGGGCCCCCACGTCGCGAAGTCCGCAGCGAGCGGCCCCGGCAGCGTCGGTTGTGCCGTCCGCTCCAGGAGCTGAAAATCGTGCCGCGCCGTCAGCACCAGCTCCAACCCCTTGGCAGGCCCACCCGCTGCGAACCACGCCTTCGTCGCGTTCACGTTCTTGATGAGCGAGAAATGCTGCGGGTCCTCCTTCGCGGCGCGCGACAGCCAGTCCATCAAGCCCTGCACGTCGCCGCGCCGGTGCGCCAAACACGCGAGGTAGTTGTAGACGAGCCCGACGGACGGGTAGCCGAGCTCGAGCGCGCGGCGCGCGTGGCGCTCGCAGTCGTCCCATCGGCCTGCGTCGTAATACGCGCCCGCGAGGTCCAAATGCGCCGCGTGGTGGTCGCCGAGGCGCGCGAGGATCGCCTCGTACTCGGCGACGCCCTCGCGGTACGTCTCACGGAGGCCGCTGTGCTCCTCGAACCACGCGTTCAGCGCGCGCATCGTGTCGTCGCTCGCGTCGAACGGCGTCTTGAGCTCCTGGAAGCGCTCGCGGAAGAACGCCTCGCGGTCGAGCCAGCCCGCCTTCTCGGCGTCCTTGAAGTCGCGCGTGCCGGGGTAGACCGAGAGGCACGAGAACACGTACTGGTGCGGCTTCGCGCGCTCGAGGAACGCGAGCGTCTCGGCGAAGGTCTCGCGCGTCTCGCCGCGGTTGCCGAGCATCATGTAGTAGCGCACGCGCACGCCGTATCGCTTCGCGAGCTCGGTCGACTCCTCGATCTCGGCGACGGTGATCTTCTTGTCGATCGCGTCGAGGATGCGCTGCGAGCCCGACTCGACGCCGAGCGACAGGCGCTCGCAGCCGGCGAGGCGCATCTCGCGCACGAGCTCGTCGGTGAGCAGGTCGACGCGCGTGTCGCAGCTCCAGAAGAAGCGCAGGCCGCGCTCGCGGATGCCGCGACACAGCGCGAGCACGCGCTTCTTGCTCGTCGTGAACGTGTCGTCCTTGATCTGGATCATCTTGACGGGCAGGCGCGCGAGCGCGGCCGTGAGCTCGTCGAGCACGTACTCGACCGAGTTGCCGCGGAAGCCTCGGCCCCACGTCGTGTCGGCGCCGCAGAAGGTGCACTGCCAGGGGCAGCCGCGCGACGTCATCACGATGTGCGTCGCGAAGTGCTCGTGCACGCACGCGAGCGAGTCGAGGTCCTCGATCGCGGGCCGCTCGGGGCCGCGCACGAGCTCATCGCCGCTCCGCACGAGCGCCCCGGCGAGGCCGGCCAGCGCTTCGCCGCGCGCGACGCGATCGACGAGCTCGAGGAACGTCGCGTCGCTCTCACCGAGGCACACGGCGTCGATGTCCCGGTGATGCGCGAGCACCTCCTTCGCGAGCGGCGTCGCGTGCGGCCCGCCGACGACGACGGGCACGCGCGGCCTGAGCTTCTTCGACAGCGCGGCGACGAGCGCGACGCCGCGGCGGTTCGCGGTCCAGCACGACATCCCGAGCACGTCGGCGTCGAGCGCGCGCACGATCTCCTCGACGCGCTCCCACGCGTAGCTCGACAGGTTGAGCACCTTCACCGAGTGTCCGGCGCGCTTCGCCGCGGCGCCGAGGGCGAAGAGGCCGTACGGCGTCTGGTAAAAGTCCGCGTCGAGGTCGCCGTGGCGATAGCCGGGCGGGGGACCGTCGACCGGATCGGGCGCCGCGCCGTCTGCGGCGATCTTCCACGGCGGCGGGTAAACCAGGGCGATGCGCATCTCGGGCCTCGGCCGCGAGCATAGCGCGCGCGGCCCGGGCGCACGCCGCCGCGCTACTTGCAGATCTCGGTGACGTCCTTCGCGAACGCCTCGAACGCGGCCGCGGGCAGGCCCTCGTCGACCGCGGTGTGCGCCTTGCCGCACGCGGCGAGGCAGTCGGGCTTCTTCGGCGTCTTCTTGCAGTCGATGACCGACTTCGCGAGGTCGGCGACCGCGTCGATGCGGTGGCACTGCGCGTCGAGGTTCATCTTGTGCGTGACGGCGGTCACGCGGATGGGCTCGTCGGCCTTCTCGAACTCGTTGGCGATGCCGTCGACCTCGGTCGCGGCCGCCTGACACGCCTGCCCGACGTCGCCCGCCGACGCCGACGGGTCGTTCCGCTTCGCGAAGTACGCCGCCTCCGCCTTGCCGGGGCCGTTCACCTTCTCGAGCCGCGCGACGGCCTTCTTCGCCTCGTCGGTGATCGACGCCGGGCCGACGCCCGGGAACGTCGTGCCGCTCTTCGACGCGTCCGCCATCGCCGTGTTCAGCGCCGTGACCGCCGCGTTGCACTTCGCGAACGCCGCGTCGTCGGCCGCGTCGGCGCACGACGTCGCGACCGCCAGGAGCGCCTTGCCCATCGCGTCGCCCACGGGGCCGGCCGCGCTCGGCAAGCGCTGGCGCGCGCCGTTCGCCGCGTGCCGCATCTCGTTCGCCGCGGCGGCCGCGGCGCGGTCGTACACGGGGTGGTTCCTCGGCGCGTACTTGTCCTTCTTCTCGTACGGCGCCACGTACGGCGCGTACGCCGAGATGAGGCCCATCGGCTCCTTGACGATGCCGGCGGCCTGCTCGAGCGCCTTCTTCTGCGCGGCGGCGCCCCCGTCCGACTCGGCCTTGCCGCCGCAGCCGATCGCGAGCGTCGCCGCCGCGCACAAGGTCGCCACCGCCGCCCACGCACCGAGAGTCGTTCGCACGCGAGAGCGCATAGCCGCGGCGCCGACACGGCGAAAGCGGGAGGTCGCCGAAGGGGCGAAGAACCTGAACGGGCGCTCCTTTTTCCTGGCCGGTCGACCGGCCACGCTGTATAGCGCCCGGGCCCCGGGCCCACGGTCCGGAGCAGGAAACACCCAGCATCCGGGCGCAAACTCTGCCTCTTCATCTTCGCTTCATGCCCACGAGCCGCGCGCTCGTGGCCAAGGACCGAGGAAGAAGAGCAGCCGCGCTCGGGTCGGGAGCCGGCGCCGTGCCGGCCCTCGAAACCACGCCGCGCCGCCGTTTTTCGCGCGGGGTTCGTGCGTCGCCGCGCCCGCGCGGCCGCCGCCGAGAGAGAGAGACCGCTCATGTACATCCGAGAATCCGTCATGGTGGGCGGCCGCGCCCTCACGCTCGAGACCGGCCGCCTCGCGAAGCAGGCGCACGGCTCCGTGCTGATCACGTACGGCGAGACGATCGTCCTCGTGACGGCCGTGTCGCAAGACGAGCGCCCCGGCCTCGACTTCTTCCCGCTCACCTGCGAGTTCATCGAGAAGACGTACGCGGCCGGCAAGATCCCCGGCGGCTTCTTCAAGCGCGAGGCGCGCCAGCGCGACGAGGAGATCCTCACCTGTCGCATCATGGATCGCCCGCTCCGCCCGCTCTTTCCGGAGGGCTTCAAGAAGGACACGCAGGTCATCGCGACCGTCCTCTCGAGCGACAAGCAGAACAAGGCCGACGTGCTGGCGCTCACCGCGGCGAGCTGCGCGCTCCACATCTCGGAGATCCCGTGGGGCGGCCCGATCGTCGGCGTGCGCGTCGGCCGCAAGGCGGGCGAGTTCGTCGCGAACCCGACCATCGCCGAGATCGAGGAGTGCGACATCGATCTGGTCGTCGCCTGCTCGAAGGACGCGATCGTGATGGTCGAGGGCGGCGCCGCCGAGGCGACCGAGAACGACCTCGTCGACGCGCTCATGTTCGCGCACAAGACCGCGCAGCCGGTGATCGAGCTCATCGAGAAGATGCGCGCCGCCGTCGGCAAGCCGAAGCGCGAGTTCAAGGCGCCCGAGCTCCCGGCCGACGTGAAGGGCCGCATCTCCGTGCTCGTCGACGGCGACCTCAAGCAGGCGACGCGCGTGACCGACAAGAAGGCCCGCTACGACGGCTACTCGGTCCTCAAGAAGAAGATGACCGAGACGCTGACCGCCGAGTTCGGCGCCGAGAAGCTCGCGCCGTTCGCCGGCCTCATCAAGCACGAGTTCGAGGAGCGCAAGGCGCACGTCGTCCGCTCGTACGTCCTCGAAGAGGGCCGCCGCATCGACGGTCGCGACACGAAGACCATCCGCCCGATCATGACCGAGGCGGGCCTCTTGCCGCGCGTCCACGGCAGCGCGCTCTTCCAGCGCGGCGAGACGCAGGCGATCGTCACGACGACGCTCGGCACCTCGACCGACGAGCAGAAGATCGACGGCCTGAACGGCGAGTCGTGGAAGCGCTTCTACCTTCACTACAACTTCGCCCCGTTCTCGACCGGCGAGACGAAGCCGATGCGCGGCCCCGGCCGGCGCGAGATCGGCCACGGCGCCCTCGCCGAGCGCGCGCTCGTGCGCATGCTCCCCGCGAAGGAGCAGTTCCCGTACACGATCCGCATCGTGAGCGAGACGCTCGAGTCGAACGGCAGCTCGTCGATGGCGGCGGTCTGCGGCGGCTGCATGTCGCTGATGGACGCGGGCGTCCCGATCAAGTCGCCCGTCGCCGGCATCGCGATGGGCCTCATCATGGAAGGCCAGAAGTACGCCGTCCTCTCCGACATCCTCGGCGACGAGGATCACCTCGGCGACATGGACTTCAAGGTCTGCGGCACCGCGCGCGGCGTCACGGCCATCCAGATGGACATCAAGATCGAGGGCCTCTCGCGCCAGATCCTCCAGCAGGCGCTCGATCAGGCGCGTGAGGGACGGCTCCACATCCTCGGCAAGATGCTCGAGACCTTGCCGACGACGCGGCCCGAGCTCAGCAAGTACGCGCCGCGCATCACGACGGTGAAGGTCAAGCCCGACCAGATCCGCCTCATCATCGGCCCCGGCGGCAAGACCATCAAGGGCATCGTCGATCAGACCGGCGTCGCGATCGACGTCGAGGACGACGGCACCGTGAACATCGCGTCGAGCGACTCCGAGGCGGTGAAGAAGGCGCTCGACATCATCCGCGGCCTCACGGCCGAGCCCGAGGTCGGCGCGATCTACGACGGCACCGTCAAGCGCATCACCGACTTCGGCGCGTTCGTCGAGGTGCTCCCGAACACGGACGGCCTGCTCCACATCTCCGAGATCGCGCACACGCGCGTCGACCGCGTGGAGGACGTGCTGCACGAGGGCGACGCCGTTCAGGTGAAGGTCCTCAGCGTCGATCGCGAGGGCAAGATCCGCCTCACGCGCCGCGAGCTCTTGCCCTTGCCGGAGGGCGAAGAGGGCGAGCGTGCCAAGGAGCGCATGCTCCAGGCGCGCGACGCCGGCCCGCCCGCCCGCCGCGACGGCCCGCGCCGCGACGGCGACCGCGGCCCTCCCCGCGGCGACCGCGGCGGCCCGCCCCGTCGCGATCGTCGGTGAGGCGAGCTCAGCGCGGGCGGAGCGGGATCGGGCGCTCGAGGACGCGGTCGGCGATTTCGGCCGCGTCCGTCTTGTGGCTTCGATAGCTCGGGTCGACGAGGCGCAGCGGGTGCTTGCCGTCGACCTGGCCCACGAAGGGCGGGTGGATGTTGTAGCCGAGCATCGATCGGGCGCGCGGTGAGCAGCCGCGCGCGCGCTCGGGCGGGACGATGAGCAGCTGCGACTCCTGCGGCCGGAGCCACGGCTGACAGTACTGCGGGCTGATGCAGAGGCGCGTGTCCTGCGAGCGGTTCTCGCCGCCGCGGTGCCAGAGCGCGCCGTCGAACACGAGCGCCGAGCCCGCGGGCATGATCGCGCGCACCACGTCCCGTGGCAGGTCGTCGGGGTGCTCCTCCGCCCAGCGATGGCTCTGCGCGATGAGCTCGGTCGCGCCGTTGTCGGCGGTGAAGTCCTCGAGCGCCCAGATGACCGAGATCGCGAGCGGCGCGTGCGGGCGCGGCACGGGATAGAAGGTGTCGTCCGCGTGCCACGGCTGCGGCGTCTCGCCGGGGAAGAGCCGAATCGACTGCATCGTCGAGAGGAGCCAGTTCGGCATGAGCACGGCGTCGAGGACGGCGACGACATCGGGCTGCTCGGCGAGGCGCAAGAACACGTCGCCCTTGCCCGCGAGGCTGTAGACGCGCTTCGAGCGCTCGCCCTCGAAGTTGTTTCGGCCCGTCGGCTGCGCCTCCTCGAAGGGGCGGAGGGCGTCGACGAGCGCCGCGATCTCGCCGCCCGACAGCACCTCGCGCATGACGACGTAGCCTTCGCGTTCGAGCGCCTCGAGCATGACGCGAGCTTAGTTCAGCGCCCGCGAGGCGCGAGAGAGGGCGGTCTTCGACGGCGCTTTTCAGGTCGAGGAGCGCGCGAGGCGCGATCTGGCGATGGCTGGGCGGCGGCGCGCGGCCGGTGATAGGCTGCTTCCGGCTTGAACATGCGACTTCACGGCTCTTTTTGGTTCTGCGCCGCCGCGCTCAGCTTCGCGTGGATCGGCGCGTGCGGCGGCAGCGACGGCGAAGGCTCCTCGCTCGGTGAAGGCGCGGGCGGCAACCCCTCGACGAGCAGCGGGCCGACGACGACGACGAGCGGCACCGGCGGCAGCCAGGACTACATGGCCGCGTGCGACGCGCCGGTGACGGCCCCATCGCACGGCGCGTGCTTCCCGTTCCCGCGCCCCGGCGCCAGCAGCTCGTCGAGCTCGGTGACCGTCGCCTCGAGCACCAGCTCGAGCGGCGCGGGCGCAGGCGGCGGCGCGTCCGCGAGCGGCGGGGGCGGCGCGTCGGCGAGCGGCGGCGGCGGCGCAACCGCGAACGGCGGAGGCGGCGCGTCAGCGGGCGGTGGCGGCGCGTCGGCGAGCGGCGGAGCATCGGCGAGCGGCGGCGCGTCCGCGAGCGGC
>DASYCF010001375.1:0-4734 GCA_036500365.1 Byssovorax sp. | reverse complement strand
AAGCAGGCGAGCGCCGCCGGCGGTGAGCTCGTCGCGCTGCTCGGCAACCACGAGATCATGAACGCCGAGCTGGACTTTCGCTACGTGACCGAGGGCGCGCTCGCGTCGTTCGCCGACGCCGCCGACGCGGGCATCACCGGCCTCGATCGGGTGCCGCCATCCGCGCGCGGGCGCGCCGCCGCGTTCCGGCCGGGCGGGGCGTACGCCGAGATCGAGTCGCACCGGCCGCTGTTCGTGAAGGTCGGCGACGCGGTGTTCGTGCACGGCGGGATCCTGCCGAAGCACGTCGCGTACGGCCTCGATCGCATGAACGACGAGGTCGACGCGTGGCTCCGCGGCGAGCGCGCGTCGCCGCCGGAGGTCGTGGTCGCCGAGGACGGCCCCGTGTGGACGCGCGCCTACTCCGCCGAGGACCACGCGCCCGCGTGCGCGACGCTCAAGGAGGCGCTCGCGGCGATGGGCGCGAAGACGATGGTCGTCGGTCACACAGTGCAGCGCGCCGGCATCAACCCCGCGTGCGACGGCGCCGTGTACCGAATCGACGTCGGCCTCTCGCGCTTTTACGGCGGACCGATCCAGGCGCTCGAGCTCCGCGGCGGCGCCGCGCGCGTGCTGCGGGAGCCGTAGGTCAGCGGCGGCGACGCAGCGACGCGCGGTACGCCTTCACGGCCTCGGTCTGCTTCGACGGATCGGCGCCGCGCACGATGGCGGCGACGCGCGCGAGATCGATGCGCGGCAAGACCTCGCTCTTGGCGCGCGCGACGTAGCGACGGCCGACGAGGCCGAACACGTGGAACTCGCCGCGGATCCAGAACCACACCTCGGGCACGCCGAGCCGCCGGTAGATCTCGAGCTTGTCGACGCCGCCGCTCGTGCGCACGACCTCGATCGCGAAGTCGGGGAAGGGCTTCGCGTCGCCGACGCAGTAGCACTCGTCGGGCTCGACGCCGGCCTCCTTTGCCTTGCGCCGGTACGTCTCCGAGCCGAAGCCGTTGAGCGAGATGTCGTCCTCCTCGCCGTACGCCTCGATGAGCCGCGCGAGGAGCTTCTTGTCGAACTCGTGGAAGCGTGAAGGGCTCATGATCTCGAGCGTCCCGTCGAGGTACGCCATGCGCGGGCCGGCGGTGTCGGCGCGCGCGCGACAGAGCGCGTCGTACTCGGCCCACGGGATGCCGCGCAGCACGACGACGTGATCGCGCCGGCCCGAGTCGCGCGGGAGGGGAGGCTGCGGGTTCGCGAGCGCGTCCACGCGTCGATGATAGCGCGACCGCGCTCAGCGGTCGGGGCGCGTCGCGCCGATGCGGTCGACGACGTCGCGCGCGTCGTCCTGCGACGCGAGGCGCGGGCGCAGCGTCTCCTCCGCGGCGAGGCGATCGCTCTCCTTGCGGATCTCGCCCGCGATCTCGCCGAGGCAGCGCGGACACTCCCAGAGGCCGGGCTCGAGCGCAGCGTCGCAGCTCATCCCGGAGCAGGTGTCGAGGCGCTGCGTCTTTCCGGCGATCACGCCGACGAGCGTCGCCACGAGGAGGACGCAGAGCGTCGTCGCCCCTGCGAGGCCGGACGGCGCGTCGCGTCGCGGCGGCGTGGTTGGCGCTCACCCGGAGACCGGCTAGAGCGGAGAGGGTCGGGGGTCTCGAGCCGCGGGCCCCCGCTCCTCCGTCACGCCACCAAGAGAATCGAGAGGTCTTCGATGCCCGCTGCGCGCCGCACCCACGTCAAAGTCACGGGCAAGGTCCTCTACCTCACGCAGGACGCCGAGAAGCTCAAGGCGCAGCTCGCGGGGCAGGCCGTCGCCGTCGACGTCGAGAAGGAGCCGCTGGTCGACAACATCTCGACCGACGAGCTCACGCCCGGCTGGGTTTGTTACTACTACGACGAGACGCTCGCTCGATATTGCCTGGTCGGCCTGCGAGGCGGCGTCGTCTTGCGAGACCAGATCAAGGACGGCGGCTTCGGCGTCATCGTCAGCGGCCGATCGAAGGGCTGCGGCAGCTCGCGCGAGACGGCGCCGTACAGCGAGCTCACCGCCGGCGTGCAGATCGTGGTCGCGCGCTCGATCGAGAAGATCTACGGCCAGAACAGCCAGAACATCGGCCTCCTCACGACCACGGACTTCAGCGTCCTCGAGCGCGTGAAGCGCGGCGAGTCGATCCCGATCGCCGAGTTCACGAAGGGCCTCGACCGCATCTCGGCCGACGTCGTCGAGTACGGCGGCCTCTTCGCGTACAACAAGGCGCGCCTCGCCGGCGAGGTCACGCCGCCCGTGCTGACGACGCCCGCGAGGCCGATGACGCTGGTCGAGAAGATCATCGCCGCGCACGCCATCGTCGACGCGAAGACCGGCAAGCTCGGCGTGCCCGCGGTGAAGCCGGGCGACGCGCTGTTCGTCCGGACCGACGTGCGCTTTTCGCACGAGTACGTGACGCCGATGGCCGAGTCGATCTTCCGCGCCGCGCTCGGCGACGACGCCGTCGTGACCGAGCCGGAGAGCGTGTTCGCGTTCCGCGATCACCTCACGTTCCTCGATCAAGTCATCCCCGAGGCGCACGTGAAGCTCGGCCTGCGCGAGCAGAGCCAGTCGCTCGCGACCGTGCAGCAGGCCTTCACCGAGAAGCAGCACATCAAGCTCTACGGCGAGGTGCACCGCGACGGGAAGCTCGTCGGGTCCGAGGCGATCTGCCACAACAAGGTCATCGAGGAGCTCGCGCTCCCGGGCCAGGTCGTCGCCGGCACCGACTCGCACACGTGCATGGCCGGCGCGCTCGGCTGCTTCGCCTTCGGCGTCGGCTCGACCGACATGGCCAACGCGTGGCTCACGCGCGACGTGCGCGTCGCCGTCCCCGAGACTGCGCGCTTCGAGCTCACGGGCAAGCTGCGGCCCGGCGTCACCGCGAAGGACGTCATGCTCCACCTGCTCGCGCAGCCCTTCTGGAAGGGCGGCGAGGGCATCGGCAAGGTGCTCGAGTTCGCGGGCGACGGCGTGCGCGCGATGCCCCTCGACGAGCGCGCGACGCTCACGAACATGGCCGTCGAGGCGGGCGGCTTCACGGGCATCATCGAGGCCGACGAGGTGGTCGTCGACTACCTCGTGACGCAGCGCGGGCTGAAGGCCGACGACGTGCGCGCTCGCGTCGTGAAGGCCGACGCCGGGGCGACCTACATGGCGCGGTTCGAGGTCGATCTCGGCGCCATCGAGCCCATGGTCGCGACGCCGGGCGATCCGCGGAACGGCGTGCCGCTCGCCAAGCTCGGCGCGGCCGTCGGCGGCGACGTGAAGATCGACATCGCCTACGGCGGCTCGTGCACCGGCGGCAAGAAGGCCGACATGGACATGTACGCGAGCGTCTTGAAGCGCGCCGTCGCGAAGGGCAAGCGCGTCGCCGACGGCGTGCACCTCTACATCCAGTTCGGCTCGCAGGACATCCGCCGCTACGCCGAGCAGCAGGGCTACCTCGACGTGTTCGCGAAGGCGGGCGCCGAGCTCGTCGACCCCTCGTGCGGCGCGTGCATCAAGGCGGGCCCGGGCGTCTCGTTCAAGGCCGACGAGGTGACCGTCAGCGCCATCAACCGGAATTTCCCGGGTCGCAGCGGCCCCGGCAAGGTCTACCTCGCGAGCCCGCTCGTCGTCGCCGCGAGCGCCATCGCCGGCCACATCGTCTCGCCCGACGCGATCTGAAGCTGAGTCCGACGCCGCGCGCGAGGCGCCGCTCGTGGTCGGGCCGCCCTTCGGCCCCATCGGCCGATCACGCTCGCGGTGTGATGTTCTGCGCCCCGCGGCCACTTGAAGGGGGATGGAAGAAAACCTCTACCCACCTCCCACGTTGACGTAGGATGTACCCGGCCAGGAGACGGCGCGGGTCATGAGCGACAAGGACCTCAAGAACGAAGCCTCGAAAACGGACAAGCGCAAGCAGTCCCTCTATTTTCCGGAGTCCATGCTCCAGGAAATCAAGGAAGAAGCGGCGCGCCTGGACCGTTCGCTGTCGTGGGTTGTCCAGCGCGCGTGGAAGCTCGCGCGGCTCGAGATCAAGAAGCTCCCGAGCGTCAACGACGTGAACGGCGACGAGGACGAGATCGACGAGTAGGTCGTCAGGCCCGCGCGCCGATGTCCCACGCAGAGTTCGCCCGCGGCCGCGACGGCACGCGGATTTTCGTCCGACGGCGCGACCCCGAGCGCGGCGCCGCGAGCGCGCCCACGGCCATCCTGTGCGACGGCATCGCGTGCGACGGCTTCATCTGGCGCTACCTGTGGCACGACCTCGCGCGCATCCTGCCGGTCGCGCACTGGCACTACCGCGGCCACGGCCGCAGCGCCAAGCCGGCGGATCCGCGCGCGATCACGTTCGAAGAGCACGTGCACGACCTCGACGCCGTGCGCCGCACGATCGGCGATCCGGACGTCGTCTTGTTCGGCCACTCGATGGGCTGCCAGGTCGCGCTCGAGACGATGCGCCTCCGGCCCGACAAGGTGCGCGGGCTCGTCTTGCTCTGCGGCGCGTCGGGGCGCATCACGCACACGTTCAAGGGCACGAACACGCTCGCGCAGGTCTTGCCGACGGTCATCGCGCGCGTCGAGGCGCACCCCGCGATCGCGCGCGCCGTGTGGAGCCGCGTGCCGCCCGAGGTCGCGCTGCGCGTCGCGCTGATGACCGGCGAGGTCGACGCGGCGGCGATCGATCCAGCGGATTTGTTGCCCTACATGAAGCACATGGTCGACATCGACCTGCCGATGTT
>DASYCF010001374.1:0-6827 GCA_036500365.1 Byssovorax sp. | reverse complement strand
GTCCGCCGATCGACGGCGTGCCCGTCGAGCAGAGTGGCATGCACGAACTCGTCATCATGTCCGGCGCTTGGCCTTGCGGGCACGACGCCTTCGGCGCTTCCCTCGGTGAGCCCGGCGCGGGCAACGGGCCGAGGATCGAGGGCAAGCCGGGCACGGTCGGCAAGCACACACCCGCCGCCGGCGCCGAGCCGCTCGCGCAGGGCGCCGCGCATCGTCCGCTCACCGCGTCGTGCACCTGGCCGCTGGCGCAGTCGCCCTTCGGCGTGGGGATCGTCGGCGTCGCGGGCGGCGTGACGCCGGGCAAGCCCGGCAAGCTCGGCATGCCCGCCGCGTCGACGACCTTCACCTTGTAGGCGCCGCGCATGTTCGCGCGCACCATGTCCTCCGAGATCCAGCCGTAGCCGCGATCGCCCCAGGACTCGCCCCAGCTGTTGTGGACGAGGAACTGGCGCTTGCCGCCGTCGACCGTGCGGTAGCCGGCCAGCACCACGGCGTGGCCGACCGTCTCGTTCGGGGTGTAGTCGGGGATGACGCCGCCGTGGAGCGCGCGGTGTTCCCACGCGTCGGTGTCGATGTTGAACGAGGTCCACACGTCGTCCCCGCCGGCGAGGACCGCGGCCACCTGGTCAGGCTTCGCGGGCGTGTCGAGCCGCTCGATCGACGCGAGGCGGTAGCGGCTCGCGGCGTCGGCCCGCGCCTGATCGCCCTGGATCTCCGGGTCGATCGCGCCCGAGCCCGGCGTCACGTGATACGCGACGCCGCAGTGGTCGAGCGGGTTCTTGGAGAGCTTGCACGCCTTCGCCGGGTCGTAGGGCCACACGGGCTCGAGCGTGAACGCCTTGTCGACGGCGGCGTCGCCCGCGGCGCCCATCTGCGCGACGGCGTACTTCGACCACACGTGGAGCGGCGAGAGCACGTCCTTGCGCTGCATCTTGCGGACCGCGTGATCCATCGCCGTCGACAGCGAGAACGCGGTGCAGACGCCCATCGCCTTTTGGTTCTTGATCGGGCCCTCGGTCCCGTCGGCGCGGTGGTCGACCGAGCTCGGCAGCGGGCCCGTCGGCAAGCCGGAGAGGCCGAAGCGCGCGTCGTCGGCCTGGGCCTGGGCGAGCGACAACCCGGCGGCGCGGGTGATCGGCGTGAACAGCGCGCAGTCGAAGAGCACCCACTCGCCTGGCGCCATCTCCTTCGGCGCGCACGGGACGCGGCCGGCGAGCGCGCGCAGGGCGTTCACGTCGACGGTGCGCACGGGCGGCGGCGCAGGGAGCACGAACGGGAACGGCCACGCGAACGGCGACGGCGCGCTCGCCTGCGGCTGCACGGGCGCGGGCTGCGCCTGCGACCACGGCTGGGCTTGGCCGAACGCGCCCTGAGGCGGCGTCGCGCCGTAGCCCGGCTGCGCGGCGGCGGACGGCTGCCACTGACCAGGGTTCTGAGCGGAGCTCCGACGAGCGCCGTCGTCGACCCCGGGGCCGAGGCAGGCAGGCAACGAAGCGAGACCGAGGACAAGCCCGGCCAAATGGCGGACGCGCATACGGCTCTTCTCTGACGTGGTACGCGCGCGCTTTGTTCAACCTGCCCGTCAGACCACGATGTTGATGATCTTCTTCGGCACGTAGACGAACTTCTTCACCGCCTTGCCCGTCACGAGCGGGGCGATGGCGTCGGCCGCGAAGGCGGCGGCGCGGGCGGTCGCTTCGTCGGCGCCGCGGGCGAGCTTCACGTGGCCGCGGACCTTGCCGTTCACCTGCACGGCGAGCTCGTCCTCGTCGTCGATGCAGAGCGCCTCGTCGAACGTGGGCCAGGGGTGCCGCGCGAGCGAGCCTTCGTGGCCGAGCTTCATCCACACCTCCTCGGCGACGTGCGGCGCGAACGGCGCGACGAGCTGCGTCAGCGCCTCGACGCCCTCGCGCGGCGGTGACTCGTGCGAGGCGAGGTCGTTGAGCAGCACCATCATCGCGCTGATCGCCGTGTTGAACGCCATCGCCTCGACGTCGTGCGTGACCTTCTTGATGGTCTTGTGCACGAGGCGGCGCGTCGCGTCGGACATGTCGTTCGAGGGCGCGCGCATGCCCACGACCCAGAGGCGATCGCGGAACCGCGCGACGCCCTGGATCTGGCCCGTCTGCCAGGGCTTCACCGCCTCGAGCGGGCCCATGAACATCTCGTAGAGGCGCAGCACGTCGGCCCCGTGCGCCTTCACGACGTCGTCGGGGTTGATGACGTTGCCGCGCGACTTCGACATCTTCTCGTTGTCTTCGCCGAGGATCATCCCCTGGTGCACGAGCTTCATGAACGGCTCGGGGTCCTTCACGAGCCCCTCGTCGAACAGCACCTTGTGCCAGAAGCGCGCGTAGAGGAGGTGCAGCACCGCGTGCTCGCCGCCGCCGACATAGACGTCGACCGGCATCCACGCGTCGTACGCGCTCTGGCTCCACGCCTCGGCGTCGTCCTTCGGATCGAGGAAGCGGAGGTAGTACCAGCACGAGCCGGCCCACTGCGGCATCGTGTTCGTCTCGCGCGCGAACCATTGGCGACCCGCGCCAGCGGAGTCGCAGCTATCGCCGTCCTTCTCGAAGAAGCGCCAGTCGGCGACGCGCGCGAGCGGGCCTGCGGGGTCCTGGCCCGGTCGGAAGTCGCTGAGGTCGGGCAGGCGAATCGGGAGCTCGCTCTCGGCGACGGCGATCGGCTGGTCGTAGCGGATCGTGTGCGCGTCGCCCTTGCGCGGGTCGCCGCCCGGTGACGCGAGATCGACCGGGAAATACACGGGGATGGGCTCGCCCCAGTAGCGCTGGCGCGAGAACACCCAGTCGCGGAGCTTGTAGTTGATCGCGCCCTTGCCGTGGCCGATCGCCTCGAGCTTCTTGACGATGGCGCGCTTCGCGTCGGCGGTCTTCAGGCCGTCGAACTCGCCGCTGCGCACGGCGGTGCCGTCGGCGGTGAACGCGTCGTCGAGGCGCTCGTGCGGCTCGCCATCGGGGCTCACGACCTCGATCACGGGCAGGTCGAACGCGCGCGCGAAGGCGTAGTCGCGCTCGTCGTGGCCGGGGACCATCATCACGGCGCCGGTGCCGTAGCCGCCGAGCACGTAGTCGGCGATCCAGATCGGCAGGCGCGCGCCGGTGAGCGGGTGGACGGCGAACGCGCCGATCGCGACGCCGGTCTTGTCCTTGTTCGCGCCGCGGTCGCGCTCGCTCTTGCGCGCG
The DNA here is from genome assembly GCA_036500365.1 of Byssovorax sp. Lineage (GTDB taxonomy): Bacteria > Myxococcota_A > Polyangia > Polyangiales > Polyangiaceae > DASYCF01. The sequence continues at coordinate 3,621 of DASYCF010001374.1, read as the reverse complement.
GTCGCCGTCACGTAAGCCTCGACCGATTTGCGCGCTGCGTCGGTCGTGAGCGCCGCGACGAGCGGGTGCTCGGGCGCGAGGACGACGTGCGTCGCGCCGAACAGCGTGTCCGGCCGCGTCGTGAAGACGCTGATCTGGTCGTCGTGATCGGCGACGGCGAAGCGGATCTCGGCGCCCTCGCTGCGGCCGATCCAGTCGGTCTGCATGACGACGGTGCCCTTCGGCCAGTCGAGCAGCGAGAGATCGTCGAGCAGTCGATCGGCGTACTGCGTGATGCGGAGCATCCACTGCCGGACGGGCGTGCGGACGACGGGGTGGTCGCCGATCTTGCTCTTGCCGTCGAGCACGTCCTCGTTGCCGAGCACGGTGCCCAGCGCCGGGCACCAGTTGACGGGCGCGTTCGCCTGGTACGCGAGGCCGCGGTGGAACAGGCGCAGGAAGATCCACTGCGTCCACTTCACGTAGTCCGGGTCGGTCGTGTCGAGCTCGCGCGCCCAGTCGTACGAGAAGCCGAGCATCTGGAGCTGGCGCTTGAACGTCGCGACGTTCTTCCTGGTCTCGATCGCCGGGTGGGTGTTCGTGCGGATCGCGTGCTCTTCGGCCGGCAGACCGAACGCGTCCCAGCCCATCGGGTGGAGCACGTCGAAGCCCTTCGTCCGGTAGTAGCGCGCGAGGATGTCGGTCGCCGTGTAGCCCTCGGGGTGGCCCACGTGGAGGCCCGCGCCCGAGGGGTACGGGAACATGTCGAGGATGTACTTCTTCGGACGGCCGGGCGTGCGCGTCGCCGCGAAGACGCCGAGCTCGGCCCAGCGGCGCTGCCAGCGCGGCTCCACCTCGGCGTGATCGTAGGCGACCCTCGGCGGCTTCTCGTCGGACATGACGCGCTGGTCTTAGCAGCTCGCGCGCGCCGCGTCGGCCCCGGCTTGGGTCTGATACATTGGGAGCGTGCCGCGATCGGCGCTCCTCATCGACGGGCCGGCGCTCCTCGACGCCGACCTCTTGCTGCGCATGGGCCTCGCCGAGCGCCGCGCGAGCTTCGAGCTGTCCATCCGTCGGCTCCCGCCGCACACCGGCTTCGCGATCGTCGCCGGGGTCGAGCCGATGATCGAGCGCGTCTCGGCGCCGCTCGTCGACCCGACCGAGGTCGAGCTCGCGCGGCGGGTCGCCGGCCTCAGCGACGAGCTCGTCGATCGGCTCGTCGATCTCGCGCCGAACGTCGACGTCGACGTCGTGCCCGAGGGCACGGTCGCGTTCGTCGGCGAGCCCATCGCCACCGTCGAGGGACCGTTCATGGAGGCGGTGCTCGCGGGGCGGCTGCTCCGGACGATCTTGCAGCGCGGCACCGCGGTCGCCACGCGGACGTCGCGCCTCAAGGTCGCCGCGGGCGAGGACCTCGTGATCGACGGCACGTCCGCGCGTGCGCCGGCCGACGCCTCGCTCGAGGTCGCGCGCGCGGCGTTCGTCGGCGGCGCGTCGATGTCCACCAACCCGCTCGCGTGCGCCGCGCTCGGCGTCCCGTTCCGCGCCGACGCGCAGATCGATCTCGGCTCGCTCGCCCCTGCGCCCCTGCGCGATGAGGGCGGGTGGGGCGACTCGCCGACGGACAAGCTCGTCGACCTCGGCGTCGGCGAAGACGACGAGGCCGTGCTGCTCGAGGCGAAGCGGCTCGGACGTCGCGCAGGCGGCTGGCTCGCGCGCGGCCTCGCCGAGCAGTCGAGCCTGCCGTCGATGCGCTTCGATCTCATCGCGCTCGAGGAGAAGGGCGCGTGGTCCGCGCGGAGCGGCGCGAGCGGCAGCGCGAACGTCGTCCCCGGGCGCAAGCGCATCGCGCGCTACGCCGATGCGGCGGGCCGCCTCGTGCTCGACCTCGTGCACCTCCAGAACGAGCGCATGCAGTCGCCGCGCACGCTCGGCGCCGTCACGCTGAGCCCCGTCGTCCGGCCCGTGCTGCGCGGGGGCCGCACGCTCGAGCGCGCCGAGCCCGCGTCCGTCGGTCGCGAGCGCGCCATCGCCTCGCGCCGTACGCTCGCGCCCGCGCTCGCGTACCTCCGCGACCCGGCCACCTACCGCGTCGAGCTCTCGCCCGGGCTGCAAGCGCTGGTCGCCGAGCGGCGTTGACTACAAGAGGTCGGCGTAGCGATCGTCGACGTCGATCGTGCCCTTCGACGCGCCGATGTCGGTCGGGTTGATGCCGCAGTACTCGACGCTCGAGAGGTGGCGCCAGCGGCCCGCGCGCCTGCCCTCCGTCGGCAACGTCGGCGTCGTGCACGTGTAGCAGCCGATGGTCGGGAACCCCATCGCGTGGAGCGGGTTCAGCGCGACGTCGGGGTTGTCGCGCACGTAGGCCTCCATGTCGTCGCGCGAGGCGTACGCGAGCGGGTGCACGCGGATCGTGTTCATGCGCGGGTCGAGCGCGAACGTCTTCGTGCGCGAGCGCGCGCCGCCCTCCTCGCGGCGGAGCGCGTTGACGATGACGTCGTAGCGACCCTTCACAGCGAGGAGCGGCACCGTCTTGCGCAGCTCGCAGCAGCGCTCCTGCCCGTCGCGCGTCGTGTAGAGCAGCCCCTCTTCGGCGGTCTGCTGCGCGAACGAGCGCTCGGGCGCGAGCGTGACGAGCTTGAGGAGCGTGTGCGTGCGCGCGAGCTGCGCCGCGGTCGAGTGGGTCTCGTTGTGGAGCAGGCCCGTGTCGACGAACAGCACGTCGAACGGGAGGCCGGCGCGCTGTGCCATGTGGCAGATGACGCAGCCGCCGCGCTGCATGCTCGACAGGATCGCGCCGCGCGGGCCGAACGTCGCGTGGACGAAGCGCAGCACGTCGACCGGGGTCGCGCCCGCGAACCGGTCGTTCAGCCGTTGGATGGTCTCTGCGGTGACCTGCATGTCTCAGGAGGCGCTTTGTAGCAGGCGTCCCGGCGTCGTTCACCAGGTCGTCGGCCACGCCTCGGCGTAGAGGCCGTCGGCGCCGGCGGTGTGACCGGGCGCGCGCGACACGAGCACGAGCTGCCGCTTCGGGCCCTCGCAGAGATACGCGCCGCCGCTCGTCAGGACGTCGACCTGAGCGCCGGCGGTGCGCGTCGCGTACGCCTCGGTCCAGTCGGTCTTTTTGGAGAGGTAGTCGAGCGCGGCGTTGAACCGCGGCGGCACGTCTTGCCGCTCGAAGATGCGCACGAGCCGATCGGCGGCGTCGGTCATCGACTTGTCGGGCTTCTGGAGCTCCTCGATCGCGATGCGCACGGGGAGCTGGCCGGGGCCGACGTCGGCCGTGCCGACGCGTCGCGCGCGCACGAGGACGAACGCGTCCGTCGACTTGCCCTTCTCGACGACGGACGCTCGGCCGATCCAGCGCGCGTCGCCCGACGGTGACGAGGCGCTCCACGGCTTGCACGGCGTGAGCTTCGCGAGCACGGCGCACGGGCCGCTGCCGCCTTCGGCCGCGCACTTGAGCTGCTTTTGCAGCGCGGCGACGTCGAGATCATCGGCCGGTGGTCCCGCCTGTGCGGTCGCGGCCGGGGACGGCGCGGCGCTCGACGTGGCGGCCGCGCTCGCGGTCGCGCCGGCGCCTGCGTCGCCTGCCTTCGATGCGTCGTCGCACGCGGCGACGCCGAACGACGCCCAGAGCGC
>DASYCF010001373.1:0-3743 GCA_036500365.1 Byssovorax sp. | reverse complement strand
GGATCGGCGAGGCGATGGCCGCGGCGCGCGCGAGCGACGGGCCTCCGCCGACGATCTGCGCGGCCCCTCGCAGGGCGCCGTGGAGCGCGTCGAACGGCGTCGCGCGGACGTCCCCGGCGCCGGTCGAGGCGCCGCGCGCCGCGCTGGCGGCGAGGGCGAGCGAGCAGCTCGACGCGATGGCCTACGCCGCGCTCGTGTGCGCCCTCGAGGAGGCGCCGGGGAATCGAGACGAGGTCGTCCGCGGGCGCGGCCTCACGCTCGACGCGTTCTCCGCGCTCGAGGCGGCGTACACGAGCCGCTTCGCCGCCGACGCGCAGGCGAGGCGCGATTTCGAGCTGTTCAAGGTCGAGTACCAGGCGCGGATTCGCCGCGCTCGCGCGTTCGCCGCCTCGTCGCCCGCGGGCGCTTCGAGCGAGCGCTCCGCACCGTCGATCGGGGCGCCCAGCGTCGACGACCTCGAGCGCACCCTCGAGATGGACCCCGAGGGGCTGTCGATCACGCTGCCGTTCGTCCCCTCGCCCGCGTTGTTCGTCGCGGCGTCGTTCGCGCCCGCCGAGCGGCTCGCTCCGGCGCGCGTCGAGGACGACCGCAGCGTCACGGTCGAGGCGGCGGGCGTCGTGCTCTCGTCGCAGGTGCCGTTCGCCGGCGCGCCGACGTCGCCGAGCCCGCTCGTCCGCACGGGCACGTTGGTCGGCCTCCCCCTCGCGCGCTGGCCGTTCGTCGGGTTCGACGCGACCCGAGGCGGCGCGTCGGCGCCGCCCTCGCTGCTCACGGCGAAGCCTGCGCGCGACGGGACGACGGCGGAGATCGCGGACGGCGTCCTGCGTGAGCCGCTGCCGTTCGACGCCGTGCCTGCGCCGTCGCTCACGTTGAAGCAGCACGCGTCGCTCACCGTCGAGCTGGCCGTCGGTGTCGAGCCCGCGGAGCGCGTGCTGGCGCGCTATCGCGTGACGTCCGCCGAGCGCGCCTCGCTCGACGCGCACTACGGGGAGCTGATGCGCGTGGACGGAGCCGCGCGCGGAGCGTGGCGCGAGGCGTGCTCGGTCTACCTCGCCTGGCTCCACGCGCGCGGGTGAGCGATCACGGGCCGGCGTCGCACGCGTACGGATCGGTGGGCTCGCAGACCTCCGAGCGGTTGCACGGGTCGCCGTCGACGACGCACGTCGCGCCGATCGTCGAGCACGCCGCGCCCGCCGTGCTCGTGCAGGGGAGCGCGCCCGGGAGCGGCGCGTAGCCCTGGCATGCGCCGTCGCCGCACGACGCCCACCACGCGCCGCCGGTCTGGCCGTCGCACGTGAGGCCGCCGCCGCACGTGTAGATCGCGGGGCCACCGACGCACTCGCAGCACTCGTTCTCGACGCCGAGGAACGTCTCGCCCTTCAGGAGGCCGTTCGGGCACGTGCTGTCGCTCGCGTTCGAGCACGCGACCGCGGCGAGGCAAGCGATCAGCGCGACGGCGGCCCCGACGACGACGCGGCGCATCCCACGATGAGACCGCCCGGCGACGGCGAGCGCAAGGCGCGCCGATAGGATTTCGAGCACCGCGTGTTTGCGAGTAGATGGCGCTCGTGACCCCCGCGCAGCCCGAGCCCGCGCCGGCTCCGCCGACCGCGCTCCGGGAGGTGCTCGTCGCGGCGTCGCTCGGCACGCTGTTCGAGTGGTACGACTTCTATCTGTACGGGAGCCTCGCCGTGTTCTTCGGCGGGCTGTTCTTCCCGAAGGGGAACGAGACCGCGCAGCTCCTTGCGAGCCTCGCGACGTTCGGCGCGGGCTTCGTGGTGCGGCCGCTCGGCGCGGTGGTGTTCGGCCACGTCGGCGACCTCATCGGCCGCAAATATGCGTTCCTCGTGACGATGGCGACGATGGGCGTCAGCACCGCGTGCATCGGCGTGCTGCCGTCGTACGAGAGCTGGGGCGTCGCGGCGACGGTGCTGCTCGTGCTCCTCCGCCTCCTGCAGGGGCTCGCGCTCGGGGGCGAGTACGGCGGCGCGACGACGTACGTGGCCGAGCACGTGCCCGACGAGAAGCGCGGCGCGTACACGAGCATCGTCCAGACGACGGGCACGTTCGGCTTCGTCATGAGCATCGGCGTCGTCGCCGCGTCGCGCGGCTATTTCGGCGAGGCGGCGTTCCGCGCGTGGGGCTGGCGCTTGCCCTTCCTGCTCTCGTTCTTGCTGCTCGCCGCGTCGCTCTACGTCCGCGTGCGCATGCGCGAGTCGCCCGTGTTCGCGAAGGTCAAGGCGCGCGGCGGGCTCTCGCGGCGGCCGCCGATCGTCGAGGCGTTCTCCGACCCGACGAACCGCAAATACGTGCTCCTCGCCCTCTTCGGCGCGACGGCAGGTCAGGGCGTGCTCGCGTACACGGCGCACTTCTATGCGCTCACGTTCCTCCAGGCGACGCTCAAGCTCGACTGGAGCACGACGTACCTGATGATGTCGGCGTCGCTCGTCCTCACGGTGCCGCTCTTCGTGCTCTTCGGATGGCTCAGCGATCGCATCGGCCGAAAGCGCATCATGCTCGCGGGCTATGCGCTCGCGGCGCTCACGTACGTGCCGATCTACGTCGCGATGAAGGCGTGCGCGAACCCGCGCGGCCTCGCCGTGCCGGACCCGGCCGAGGTGCGATGGGCGCCGATGATCGGGCTGCTCTCGCTCCAGAACGCGTACCACGCGCTCGTGTATGGCCCGATCGCCGCGTTCCTCGTCGAGCTCTTCCCGGCGCGCGTGCGGGTCACGTCGATGTCGGTGCCGTACCACATCGGCGTCGGCTGGTTCGGCGGCCTCTTGCCGCTCATCGCGACCGCGCTCACCGCGTCGGCGTGGGCGAAGGACACGTTCGGACCGAACGCGATCTACGCCGGTCTCACGTACCCGGTCGGCGTGTGCGTCGTGACGCTCGTCGTCGGCGGGGCGCTGCTCCACGAGACACGCGATCACAAGATCGAGGCGTGAGGTCAGCTCGGGCGTACGAAGACGGCGACGACGGGCAGCGGGTCCTCGAGCCCGCGCACGACGTCGACGCGGATCGACGTGAACGGCGGCGTCTCCGGCGCGCGGTGGAGGAGGCGGCCGAACGTGCGCACACCCTCGTTCTCGGCGCGGAACTGGAACGTGGCCGCCGTGCCCGGCTCGATCGACGCGCTCGCGCCGTACGTGACCCAGCTCCGGTAGTCGACGCGGCCGTTCGTTCGGAGCTCGTTCGGCGCCGGCATCGCCACGTGGAGGCGCTCGCGTTCGCCCGGCGCGCAGGAGGGGCACGACGTGATCCACACGAACGCGCGGCCGCCGGCGATCGGGGTCGCGGTGACGTCGTAGGCGCGAAGCAGCGCGCCGCCGCACCGGCCGAAATCGAACCAGGCGTGCCGATACGAGAGGCGCATCGTCCCGTCGCCGCGGGGCGCGAGGAGCCACGACCGGGCCGATCGCTCGGCCTCGGCGCGCGGCTCGCTCCGGCCGCAGCTCGCCGTCATGGGCTCCGCGTCGCGCGGGTTCTCCTGCCAGAACCGCTGCACGTCGGGCCGCGTCGGATCGAAGAAGTTCTCGACCTCGACGAGCGCGAGCGCGCCGTCGCGCCGCGGCTCGTGGAGGCGAGCGGGCGTCGCGGCGCCGAGGTCGAAGCTGGCGGCGCCCTCGAGCTCGGCCCGCGCAGGCGACACGCCCTCGGCCGTGCGCGCGTCGGGAACGAAGCGCGGCTCGCGCGGGATCACGGCGCGGCCGACGCGCGCGAGGTCGAGATCCTCCGCG
>DASYCF010001372.1:0-2865 GCA_036500365.1 Byssovorax sp. | reverse complement strand
ACGTCCTCGATGTTGAGCGGCCGCTTCGTGAGCGCGACATAGCCGGACATGCTGCGCGCGCTGACCGGGATCGTGAACTCGCGCGAGTCGAAGCTGATGCTCTCGTTCTGCGAGAGCTTGAAGCGGAGGCTCCGCCGCAGGGGGTCCGGGTCGTCGCCCTCGACCACGTAGACGCTGCCCGCGTCGGCGCCCGTGATGAAGCGGCTCTTCTCGAGGATGAGGCCGAGGAGTTTGTCGAGCTCGCGCTCGGTCGTGATGGCCTTCGCGATCTCGATGAGCTCGCCGAGCTCGTAGCGGTAGCGGTTCAGCCACTTGCCGCGCATCTCGGCGCGCGTCTTCGCGTCGAGGAGCTCGAACGCGTTGTGGATCGCGACGAAGAGCTCGTCGGTCGCGCCCGCGTCGGACACGATCGACGCGAGGCCGCGGTTCAACGCGAGCGCGAGGTCGGGCTCGGCAGGCCGGCCGATGAGCACGAGCATCGCCTCGCTCTCGGCGAATTTTTGCGCGAACGGTCGCAGCGCGTCGCGTCCGCGATCCCACACGGCCGCGGGCGCGACGACGACGAACAGCTGCTCCTTGCGGACCGTGATCAGCAGCGGGTGCGGCCGCGCGACGACGCGCCCGTCGAGCCGCGCGTCGGTCGCGAGGCGCTCGGCCACCGCGTCGATCGCGTCGAGCGCGCGCGACGCAGCGGCGGGCGCGGCCCCGCCCATCGTCACGCTCACGGGCGGAGCCCCTCGGCGTTGACCCGCCCACGCGCGCGTGCGAGCGTCCCGGGCCGCGCATCTCGTGCGCGCGAGGGCAGAGGACGATGAAGGTTCACGGGGCATGAGAGTAGCCCTATCCGCGCTCGCGGGGACGTCGCTCTTTCTGGGCGTCACCGTGGCCGCGGCGCAGCAGCCCAAGGAGGCGGACGCACCGCCGCCTCTCCCGCCGCCGCCCGGTCTGCGCGCGCCCTCGCGCGAGCCTCCGCTGCCGACGCCGGCCGCGTTCACGGTCGAGTCGGACCGCGGCCCGCAGGAGGAGCTCGTCGGCTTCAAGAACGGCTTCTTCCTGCGCGACCGGCGCGATCACTTTCGCCTCTACCCCGAGGCGCTGCTCGAGTTCCAGCTGCAGGCGCCCGTCGGCCAAGGCGTCTCGAGCGTCGCCGCGAGCGACGGCGGGACGGACCTCAAGACCAAGTTCCTCCTCAAGCGCGCGCGCATCGGCCTCGAGGGCGACCTCCTTCGCCGTTGGTCGTTCCACGTGTCCGGCGAGCTCGGCCCGCAGGCCGTCACGAACGCGAGCGGCGCCGCGAGCGCGCCCGTGCAGTCGACCGAGCTCGGCGCCTCGCTGGCCGACGTCTGGATCAACTACCGGCTCTGCAACTGCTTCAACCTCATGGTCGGCCAGTTCAACGCGCCGATCGGCATCGAGAACCGGACCGAGGACGCGTACACGCCGTTCCCCGAGCGCAACGTCGCCATCCGCGGCCTCGTCGCGCCCGGCAGCAAGGACATCGGCGCGATGGCGTGGGGCTTCTTCGGCGACCGCGTCCTCTCGTACGAGCTCGGCATGTTCGACGGCGACGGCCCGAACCGCCCGAGCGTCGACAGCCGCTTCGACTTCATGGCGCGGCTCTTCGTGCGCCCGCTCGCCGCGCACCCGCACAGCGAGATCGAGCGCACGTTGCAGGTCGGCGGCTCGTTCCGCTACGGCGTGCGCGACGCCGCCGCCGTCGGCTACGACGTGCCCGCCATCACCACTGGCGACGGCTTCCCCCTCTGGAGCCCGACGTACGTCGACTCGCTCGGCCGCACGATCCACGTCATCCCGTCGTCGAGCCAGACCACGGTCGGCCCCGAGCTGCGCGCCGCTGCACATCGAGTCAGCCTGCAGGCGGAGGCCTACGCCGTGCACGACGACACGCGCGAGGCGGTCGACGGCCATCAGCTCACGAGCACGGAGCGCTTCGGCGATCTGCACGGCGTCGGCTGGTACGCGCAGCTCTCCGGCTGGGTGCTCGGCGACGCGTTCGTGCGGCCGGAGCCCGGGATCTATGGCCCTCGGCAGCTCGATCTGCACGCGCCCGACGCCACGCCGCGCGGCCTCGAGCTCCTCGCCGTGGTCGCCGGGATCGACGCGAAGTACGACGGCGCGACCCGCGGCGGAACGGCCGACGCGACCGCGCCGCCGCGCGACCTCACGATCTACCAGGTCGGCTTCGCGGCGCAGTACTGGCACACGCAGCACGTGCGGCTGACGCTGGACTACGAGCTCTACGTCACGCCCGGGAGCGGCGCCGCGAAGAACGCGGCGACGGTGCCGGCGGAGCTCGTCGGAAAGACGAGCACGCTGCTGCACGAGCTCGGCGCGCGCATCACCATCGCGATTTGAATACGCGTCGCCGACGCCAAAGCTCTCGAATCGACGACGAAAAGCGACGCCTCACGCGAGCGCGCGGCCTTCGCACCTTGCGCGCGCCGCTGGCACGACACCATGCATGGCTCGGTCGATTCGACGCAACTCGCGCCGCGCCGTACCGACAGAGGGGATCATGAGCCAGCCGCAAGTCCCGAGCACGCAAGAGGACCGCGTCATCGCGGGCGCCTGCCACCTCGCGCCGTTCGTCGGCTTCCCCGTCGTGGCGCCGTTCGCGGTCTATTTCTGGAAGAAGGACAACCGCTACGTCGCCTTCCACGCTCTCCAGGCGGCGATCTTCCACCTCGTCGGCATCCCCCTCGTCGTTGGCGGCTACATCGTCGGCGTGGTCGGCTCGCTGTTCCTCGGCATCGTCGGGGAGCAGGCGCGGCTCGGGGTCGGCGCGGCGATCGGCGCCGGCGGCGTCCTGTTGGTGTCGATCGCAGCGCCGGCGCTCGTGCTGCT
>DASYCF010001371.1:0-3742 GCA_036500365.1 Byssovorax sp. | reverse complement strand
GGCGTCGAAGCTCGCGCGCCCACGCCGCAGCCCCGCGCGAGCGAGCGCGCCGCCACGCTCGACGAGCTCCGCGATCGGATCGCGCGCATCGTCGGCCGCAGCGCGCCCGTGCGTCCCCGCGCCGATCCGACGCGCGGGGAGCTGCCGTTCTTCACCGAGGAGACCGAGCTCGGTGATCGCTACGTGCGCCGCGTTTGTTCGCTGCCCGCGGCGCGCGTGGGCCGTGCGCCGCTCTTCTTCGCGAAGTCCGCCGATCCGGCCGTCCTCGCGATGCTCGCGCTCGATCCTGCGCTCGCCGGGTGCGATCCGCGGCGCGCGCTCTACCTCGACACGGAGACGACGGGGCTCGCGGGCGGCACGGGCACGGTGCCGTTCCTCGTCGGGCTCGCGTGGTTCGACGAGGCGGCGAACGCGTTCATGCTCGAGCAGCTGCTCCTCCGTCGGCTCGGGGAGGAGGCGCCGATCCTCGCGCTCGTCGCCGAGCGCGTCGCAGCCGCGTCGATGCTCGTGACGTACAACGGCAAGTCGTTCGACGCTCCGCTGCTCCGCGCGCGCTACGTCATGAACCGGCTCGCGGCGCCGCGCGAGCCGCCGCACCTCGATCTCGTCCACGTCGCGCGGCGGGTGCACGGCGCACGGCTCAAGGCGCGGACGCTCGTCGCGATCGAGCACGAGGTCCTCGGCCGCGTGCGCGTGAACGACGTGCCCGGCGGCGAGGTCGTGTCGCGCTACGCGCACTTCCTCCGCACCGGCGACGAAGAGGCGCTCCTCGGCGTCGTCGAGCACAACGCCGCCGACGTGCTGTCGATGGTCGCGCTCGTCGGTCTGTACGGCGAGCCGATCGGCGGCCTCGTCGCGGAGGACCTCGCCGGCGCGGCGCGCGTCGCCAAGCGGGCAGGGGACCTCACGCGCGCCGAAGCGTACGCCGACCACGCGGTCGCACACGACGGCGGCGGCCGCGCGCACGCCGCCCGGGCCGACATCGCGAAGGCGCGCGGCGATCGCGCCGCCGCGCTGCTCGACTACGAGGCCGCGCTCGTCGCCAGCGCAGAGGAAGAGCACGGGGCGCTGCGGCTCGAGCTCGCCAAGCTCTACGAGCACCACGCCAAGGCGTTCGAGCGCGCGCTCGAGCTCTGCGACGCCGGCACGAGCGAGGACGCGGACGCCTCCGAGAAGCGCCGCGCGCGCCTCGCGAAGAAGCTCGCGCGCGTGGCGGCCCGGGCGAGCGGATGACGAGGCTCGCGGTCGCGCTGCTCGTCCCTGCGCTGGCCGCGAGCAGCTGCGGCTGCGGCTACGAGCTCGCGCGAGGCGAGACGTCGCAGCGGATGCGGGTCGAGCTCGGCGCGCTGAAATCCCCGGACGCCGCGACAGCGCAAGCCGAGCTCGCCGGCGCGCGCGACGAGCTCGCCCGGGCCGGCGCCCTCGCCGACGGCGTCGAAGACGTCCCCGTCCTGCGCGTCGATCTCGTGTCGGTCGAGGAGCGGGCCGAGGGCGTGGTCGCCGTGGCGGGCAGCCCGCAGGCGCGGGCCGTTCGCGTCGTCGTCGTCGGCCGCGCGCGCCTTGTCCGCGGGGGCGCCGTCGAGCGCGATACCGGCGACGCCCGAGCCGTCGAGGTCGTCTCCGCCGCGCCCACCGGCGATCTCGGGCTCGCGGCGTCGCGCGGAGCCGAAGACGCCGCGGCGCGTCGATTGGGGGCCAGCCTGACCCGCAGGATCCTCGGGTTCCCCGAGCCTTCCGAGCCCTGACGCGCTCAAGCTTTGCGCGCCAGGGTGGCTGGGCTATGACGGGCCCGATGATCACGGTTGGCTGCGCCGGCTTTCCCGTCCCAGCGACCCGATATTTTCGCGAGTTCGGGTTCGTCGAGGTTCAGGAGACGCACGTGTCCCTCCCGGGACCGGGCACCATCCGTCGCTGGCGGCGCGAGGCGCCTAGCGGCTTCCGGTTCGCGCTCCTCGGCCCTCGCGAGGTCGGGCAAGAGGGCTTCCGCGACGGCAAGGTCATCGAGACCGCCCTCAAGACGATCGAGGCCGTGGCCGACGAGCTCGAGGCGAAGACCGCCGTCTTCGTCGCCCCGCCCGAGTTCGCCCCGACCAAGGCGAACAAGGGCATCGTCCGCGAGTTCCTCGCGAGCGTGAAGAGCCGCTTCGATCGCGTCGTGTTCGAGCCCGCCGCCGGCTGGGATCCGGACGAGGCCGACGACCTGACCAAGGACGTCGGCGCGATCGCCGCGCGCGATCCGCTGACGGCCGGCCTGTCGAAGCGAGACGTCGCCTACTACCGCCTGCACGGCCCGGCCGGTCACAAGTCGCGCTACGAAGACCCGGCCATCGACCGGCTGGGCGAGATCGCGCGCGGCGCGAAGCACGGCGAGGCGACGTACGTCTTCACGAACGTCGACATGTTCGCCGACGCGAAGCGCTTCAAGAAGGCGCTGAAGATCTGACGCGCGACTACGCGGGCTTCCGAGCGCGGAAGCCCATGGCGATCACGAGGATCGTCGCGATCCACACCGGCGCGTCGCCGGTGATCTCGAAGAGCGTCTTCGACCGCATGTAGCGCGCGTCGCCGACGATGGTCTCCTCGCGGAACGTGTCGCCGTGCTTCACGACGTGGCCCACGGCGTCGACGATGGCGGAGACGCCGCTGTTCGTGGCGCGGACGAGGTAGCGGCGGTGCTCGACGGCGCGGAGCTTCGCGAGCGCGAGGTGCTCCCACGGCTCGCTCGTGTCGCCGAACCACGCGTCGTTCGTGAGGTTCACGAGCAGCTCCGGGTCGCCGGCGCGCACGAGCGAGTTCACGAACTCGGGCAGGATGTCCTCGTAGCAAATCATCGTCGTGATGACGTGATCGCCGAGCTTCACTGGGTCGAGCTTCGATCCCGGCACGAACTTCCCGGAGTTCGGCGACCACTTGTAGAGGATCGGGAACCTCTCGCCGAGCGGGAGGTACTCGCCGAACGCGAGCAGGTACGTCTTGTCGTAGCGTCCAATCACGGCCCCCGTCTCGTCCGTGAGCAGGGCCGTGTTGAAGTACTTCGAACGGCCCTCTTCGCGCCGTGAAAGCGCCGCGCCGACGATGGCCGGCACGTGCAGCTTGCTCGTGACGCGCGTGCGCAGGAGGTCGAGCTTCGCGGTCTCGGGGTAGAGGCCAGGCACCGCGCCCTCGCTCCACACGACGAGCTCGGCGCCCTGCGCCCGGAGCTGCTCGGTGAGCTCGAGGTGCACGGGCAGCGCGCGCGTGCGGCCGAGGAGCGGCTGGTTGCCCTGCGCGATGCCCACCTTGACGACGGGCGCAGCGGCCATCGCCGACTCGACCATCGACATGCGGACGAGGCCATAGAGGAGCCCGAGCACGGGCAGCGCGAAGCCGATCGCGAGGACGCGCGGCGACGGCGCGCGCGAGCGCATGCGCGCCTCGACGATCTCGGCGATCGCGACGTTCGAACCGAGCAGCACCGCCGCGATGGCGTACGGGCCGCCGAGGTCGCCGACCTGCATGAACACGGGCGCGTTGTGCACCGACGCGCCGAAGTACCAGGGGAACAGCAGCGGGTAGAGGAGCTCGCTCGCGACGAACGCGAGCCCGAACACGATGCCCGGCGGCCAGCCGCGCCGCTCCGCGCGCGCATACAGGAAGCCCGCCAGCGCGATGCGTCCGCCCTGGTACGCGCACAGGATGACCATGAACAAGAAGCACAGCGCCGTCGGGAACCCGCTGAAGACGCGGAGCATGTCGAGCAGCC
>DASYCF010001370.1:0-6753 GCA_036500365.1 Byssovorax sp. | reverse complement strand
GCCGACCGTCTCCGCGAGGCGTGCGAGGTGCGCGTCGCGCCAGTCCGCAGCGTCGCGGCGGTACGGGGCGACGGGGTGGCCGTCGGGCAGGTCGACGCGTCCGAGGAGCCGCTCGAGCCGCGCGCGCTCCGCCTTCGCGCGGCCACCCTCCGCGGCGAGCTCCGCCGTTCCGCTGCCGGGCGCGAGCCGGCCATCCGCGCGACGGTTGCCGGTGGCTGCGCGGCGGGCAGGGCCGGGCACGCCGGCGGGAAGCTCATCCAGCGGGAGCACCTCGACGCGCGGGGCGCCCGCGCCGGCGCCGTGGCCTGCTCGGAGCGTCACATCACTCCTGGATCGACGTGCGCGAAATTGTCGTGGCGACGCCCCAGTATTGGAGCCCGGTGCCCGAGTGGGAGCCGCTCTCGCCGTTGAGGATCGCGATGTAGCGGTTCGCCGTGCGGTCGATCGTGTGGCCGATGCCGGCGACGGTCAGCGCGTGATACGCCGTGTAGGCCGCGTGCGAGGTGAACGGGTCCGTTGCCGTCGTGCCGAGCTGCACGCCGGCGCCGCCCGTCGTCATCGGCTGCGCGAACACCTCGACGTTCGGGAGCACGGCGGGCGCGACGCTGCCGCCGTCGCCCTTGCCCACGAGGTACGCGGTCACCGCGGTGAGCACCTGGCGGTCCGGCAAATTGAGGTACCAAATGAGCAGGCCGCCCGTGCCCGCGTCCTCGTAGAAGAGGTCGTTCAAGCCGTTGCTCGCGCCCGCGAAGCCGCCGCCGAAGACGTCGGGGCCGAGCTCTTGGCGAGTCTGCGTCGTCGCCGGCAGGATGATGGGCGGCGTTCCGTTCAGCGTCGCCGAGCCGCTGAGGTTCAGGGTGAGCTTCACCCTATCTTTCAACCACCCGAGCGCGGCCGCGATGGAGTCGCCCATCGCCGCCCCCGTCACGGAGTTCGCGGCGTCGCCCGTGGCGAAGACGTCGATGCCAGTCGGCTCGGAGCCGCCGGTCGGGATGGGTCGATTTTGCACTCTCGTTCCTTCGGTTGCGCAGGTTCAGGTCAGCGGGCAACGCGAGCGCCCGCTGAAGGCGACGAGGCGGCGGTCATGGAGATCAGGCCTCCGCCGCCTCGCCGCCGACGGGCTCGCGGCGATCTCCATCGCGAGCTTGTGGGCGCTCACGCCGCACCCGGCGGTTCGCCGACGACGACGCGACGGAGCTCGACGCGACCATCGCGCCGGAGCGCGGAGAGCACGTCGGGGGGCACGTCATCGGGCAGGAGGTCACCCACGCCGATCACGCGGCCCGCCGAGAGTCGAAGGGGGTAGGCCCCGACGAGCACGAGGCGCCGCGTGTCACGGGGCGGCGCCAGGCCACGCGCGACCGCATCGGCCTGCGCGCGCCGGAACGCGCCTTCGCTGGCGGCCTCCACGAGGGCGGCCGTGCGGCGTGCCTCGGCCCTCACGAGGCCACCGTCGTCGACGCCGAGGGCGAACGCGCGCTCACGGTTCAACTCGCCTTCGCCTTCGCCTTCGCGACCTCGGCCTCGAGCCACGCGCAGCGGCGCGTCGACGTGGCCTCGCGCTCGTTCGCGGCCGCGAGCTCGGTGCGCAGGCGATCGACCTCGGCCTTCGCGCCGCGGCACTCCGAGAGCGCGCTCGCGAGCCCCGCCTCGGCGCCCTCGACGCGCGCGCGTGCATGCTTGTCGAGCTCGCCGAGTTCGCGCGCGTGCGCCTCGCGGAGCTTCGTCAGCTCGGCCGCTTTGGCGGTCTCGATCAACTGCATGCGGTGCATGAAGTTGTTCGCTCGATCGTTCGCTGCGCGGGCGGCCTCGCGCAATTCGCTGAGCATCAGGGGCGCGGGCGCCTGCGCCTCGCGGTCGCGGCGCTGCTGTTCGATCGCCGCGACGGCGGCAGTTTGGAGATCCATGTGGTCGGGTTCCTTTCAGCTGGTGCAAACGCCGCCGTTCGCGGCGAGCTCGCGATGCATGCGCATAAAGGTGGCCCGCTGGAGCTGCGGTTGCGCAAAGCGCGCCAGTTTGAAGGCGTGTTCGAGCTCGGGCGGGATCGTGTCGGTTTTGTCGTCGCCGGGCGTGCTCTCGTCGGGGTCGGCCGAGGGGTCGGCGTCGTCGTAGCCGTACGCCTTGCGCCCGGCCGGAGTGAACGGGTCGCCGCCGAGCTCGGCACGTCGCGTCGGCGCGATCGACGCGAGCGCCTCGATCGACGTGCGCGCGCGCTCCGCCGGTGGAAGGGCAGCGAGGGCCTCGCTCGCGGCACGAAACGTCGCGAGGTCGACACCCGCCATGGACGCGAACGCGGCGTCGCGACGGTCGGCGGCGAGCTCCTCGGGGCTCCTCGCGTCGGCCGCGGCGAGGTCGGCGTGCGCGCTCGCGAGCTGCGTTGCCGTCACGTCGCGCAGGCCGGTGAGGCGGGCTGCCTGCGCGAGCAGCGCGGCGTCCGCGTCCGCCTGCGGGATGACGTTCTCGGGCTTCCGGTCGCGGCGCACGACGGGGGTCGACAGGGCGAGGCGCACCGGGTCGAAAGCCGCCGAGAGGTGGTCGATCACGGCTTCCGCGCGCTCGGGCGTCGTGCGCTGCAGGGGGCCGAGGGCGTTCGACGCGACGGCCTTCGGGATGTTGCGAGCGAGCAGATCGTCGAGGGTGATCGTCATGTCCGGTTCCTTTTCGTGGGATTCGGCGGGCCCGCGGGCGTGCAGGGAAGGGACGTCCGCGAGGAGGTGCGCGAGTTCGGCGCGCGTCGACGCGGAGAGCGACGGCCACGTCAGCTTGCCCGCGGCGTCCTCGTGCACGTCGGCCGCGGCGACGACGCAGCGGACCTCTACGAGGCGCGTCGCCGCGGCGTGAAGCCGGCGCACGTCGCGGCGCGCGAAGTAGGCCCGCAAGAGGTGCCACGCGCGCCGCAAGTCGGCGCCGCCGCGCTCGGCGTCTTCCGCCGTCGGTTCGCGCGCAACCGCCTCGTAGAACCCGATCGCGCCCTCGGCCGCAAAGCCAGCCAACGCGATCATCGCGACGTCGTCCGCCGTCGCTTTCAGCTCGCCGCCGCAGACGCCGCGGCCGCGCGCGTCGATTGCGAGGCGCTCGATCGGTTGCCGGAGCGCGGCGCGCACGAGCGCGTGACCGCTTTCGTGGCGGGCGGCGCGGCGGACGATGTTTTCGGCGTGCTCGGGCACGGTGTCTTTCAAGGCTCGCACATCGACGCGTCCGAATGGGTCAAATTCGACCCAGCCACCAAATGAGCGTGTGAGTCAAGGTGAGGCTGACGAGGCACGTTCGGCCGCGCGCGACCGCGGCGGCGCCGAGGCGGCGGCATGGGCGGCGGCGGCGGCGGCACGACCGGGGCGGGCGCGGGCGCAGGCATCACTCGGCCTCGAGGCGAGCGAGGCGCGCGGCGTCGAGGTCCGCGACCTTCGCAGCGTCGACGCACCATGCCTCCACCCGCGCGGCGACGGCGGGGTCGCTGTCCTGCGCCTCGGCGCATGCGCGACAGAGGACGTACCCCGTGAAGGGCCTCGTGCCCGGCGCCCGCCACGCGCCGGCGACGGGGAAGGCGGCCGTGGAGCTCGCGCCAGGCTGCCCGCTGCGCACCGGCCGCGGCGCCTTGCAGCTGGCGCACTCGGTTGCGAAGTCGTCGGCGAGGAGCGCGGCGACGGCGGCGTCGCGGCGCTCGGCGCGGGTGTCGGGTTTGCTGGGCTTCATCGTCGGTTCCTTGCGGTGATCGGGTGACTCACCCGCTCGCGATCGTGCGGTTGGGGCTTGTTTCGAGGCTCTTTCGCGCTGCGCGAGCTCCGCGGAGACGATTCTCGCGAGCGCCGTGACGTCGATCCGCGCACTTGCGCGCTCTCGGCGTTCGGCTTCGGCGGCGTGCACGTCGCGGAGGTGCCTTGTTCGGAGTCGAGTAGGGAAAGGTGCGATAAGACGCCTCGGCGCGGCCGCCGCGGGCGAAGGCAGGGCCGGGCGCGGCGCCGCGCGTTCCGGGCCGACGCGGCTGGACGCGTGGAGCCCATCGGCACGTAGGGGGATCGGGGGGATTGCGGGGGACGTTCCGGTAGCTATCCCCAGAATGCCAATCTGCCATCTCACCCGCGAAGGTTGGGCGATGCCCCTGTATCCCCCTCATCCCCCTACCGCCCGCTTCGTGACCTGCCAGCGCACGCCGGTGTTCGCCTTCGTCGTGGCGTGGTCGACCTTGCGGCCGTCGGCCAGCCAGCGACCGCGGGCGGCGCGGAGCGCGTAGCCGACGCGCGCGGGGTCGGGGAGCTGGCCAGGCTTCGCCTTGCCGAGGACGTCGAGCGCGGCGGCCGCCTCGGCGTGGTGGGGTGAGTGCACCGCGCGCCCGAACTCGGTCGTGTTGTAGCAGGCGCTGACGAGCTCCTTGACGGTCACGCCGAAGCCGCCGTCGAGGTGCTCCATGACGTCGAAGATCGCCGGCAGAGCTGAAAGAAGCGGGTCCGCGCGGGCCGCGTCGTCGGCCGAGAGCTGGGCCTCCATCACGTTGGGGCCGCCGGCCCACGCGAGGAGCTCGGGCACGATGCTCGCCCACACCTCGAAGCTGCCCCAGGTGGCACGGAGCGGCGTCGGCCGGCCGGCGATGGTCCACGCGCGCAGCAGCGTGAGCGCGGCGCGCACAAGGCGTGGGCGTTCCGCAGCAACCCAGGCGAGAAGGCGAGGGTGCTTGAAGTCGCTCCGGTCCTGCGGTCGCGGGCCGTCGGGTTCAAGCCGAGCCACGAGCACCCGTCGGGCTGTATCTCCTTGCACGACGAGGTTGTTTCCTGAGGCCATCACGACCGCGCGCCAGCGCATCGTTGGGATCTTCGACTTGCCGAGGATGCGAAGCTCCACGAGCGGCCACGCGGTCAGAACCTTCTCGAGCGGACCGCCGTGGAAGGCGCGGTCCACGTTGTCGAACACGATGCTGTTCGCGCCGCGCAGTGCGTAGGCGCCGAGCACCTTTTCGAGCTCGGCGTCGTCGACGGGCCAGGTCATGCGCGCGGCGGCTCGACCGCTCGCGACCATCGTCGCGGCGTCCACTTCGAGCGACTTGCCGCTGCCGGCCGTCGTCGCGTCGAACAAGAAGCCGGGCACGGCGCCCGCGATCATCGGTCGCGCGATCATCGACAGGAGCGCCGCGACTGGAACGAGACGCTGCGGTTGCGACGCGAACGGGAAGTCCTCGAACACCTCGAGGAGCTCAGCGAGCGCGGCGCTGGCTTGGGTCTGTGTCGGCGCGCGCGGCACCGGCAGATAGTCCGCGCTCGGCATGTAGAGGTACCTGGTCGCGCGGTCGTAGCCGGGCGTCTCGATGAGCGTGCCGTCGGGCCGCATGCTGGGCGTCTCGAGGATGCCCGCGAGCGCGCGCAGCCCCGGCCATTCGCCGCGTGCGTCGACGGCGGCGACGAGCGTCTCAGGTGGCAAGACCTCGACGTCCTGCTTCTTGCGGCCGTCGTACTTCACGAACGACGCGAAACGCGCGAGCCGCTCGGTCAGCGTCGCCCGCGCGAGCGACCGCATGATCGGCGTGACGGCCGCCATTGGCGCACGGCGATCGGCGGCGTCGTCATCGTCGAGCCGCACGACGTGCACGAGTACGGCGTCTCGGCAGTAGAGGTCGGGGTCTGCTCCGAGGGCCGCGACGGCCGCGTTCGTGTTCTCGTAGAGGTCGGCGGAGATCGCGACGATGGGTCGGCCCTCGCGGTCGTGCTCGCCGCCGTAGTCGTCGAGGCGGTCGTCGTCCGAGACGAGGTTGACGATCACGCGCTCACCCGCTGGGCGCGATCGAGCGCGCCGGCGAGCAGCGCGACGAGCGCGACCGCGGTCGATCGACGGAGATGCAGGCGCTGCTCGCGGCCGGCGCGTTGCACGACGATCTCGATCGATGACGCGGGGCCAACTCCCACACGCCGCAGTTCAACGCGCGCGTCGCCGGCGTCGATCGCGCCGATGGCGGGCGGGCTCACGCGGCCGCCTTCGCGCGCTCGACGATGCCGCGCACCACGGGGACGAGCTCGCCCATGAGCCGCGCTCGCTCGGTGATGATCGCGCAGATGAGGCACGCCGTCGGAATCCGCGGCCGACAACGGCAATCGAGCAGCTGGAGTGCCGTGCGCGCAGCCACTCGCGGCGGGTAGGGCGGCTGCTCGCGCTCGAGCCACGCGAGCGCGTCGAGCACGGCGACGACGCGGACGCCGTGCGCCTCAAGCACCGCAAGGATGCGGATCGATCGCGTCGATCCATCAAGCAGATCGGACGGGCTCATCGCCCACCTCCGATCCGCCGGACGCGGCCGCTGGCGACGGCGACGTCGAACTCGTCGCCGTCGAGCGCCGGCGCCACCCGCGCGGGGCGCGCAGCCACCCACGCGTCGACGGCGGCGCGCGAGACGTAGTCGGCGCAGCCGATGCGGCGGATCACGATCTCGCCCCGCGCCGCAGCGGCGCGGACGGTCCGCGCGGGCATCCCGCATTCGGCGACCCGAGTCCAGGTCGGCTCGTGGATCGCCGTCGCGCGCATGGCGTCGACCACGGCGGCGACGCGGCGCCGCTCGACCTCGCCGAGGAGCGCATCGAGCGGAATGGTCGTGATGTCGGGGTGTGGTACGGTCACGGGGTCTCCGGTCGTGCGGGGACTGGCGGGCTGAGGTGTCGTGACCTCAGCCCGTCGCGTTTTGTCGGCGGCGGTCCGGCTACGGAGCCGCGGGCGGCGACGAGGGGGCCGGCGCCGGCGCCGGCGGGTCGCTCAGTGGGTGCGCGTTCAGTTCCG
>DASYCF010001369.1:0-8243 GCA_036500365.1 Byssovorax sp. | reverse complement strand
GCGTCGACGTGCTCGTGAACAACGTCGGCGGCGTCCGCCTCCGCCTCCAGGGCTTCCTCGGCACGAGCGACGACGAGTTCGAATGGGCGATGCAGATCAACTTCTTCGCCGCCCTCCGCGCCACGCGCGCCGCGGTCACGGCGATGCTGAAGCAAGGCGGCGGCGCGATCGTCAACGTCGCCTCGGTCAACGCCTTCTTTCAACCCGACAGCGGGACCATCGACTACGGCGCTGCCAAGGCCGCCCTCGTCAACGTCACGAAGGCGCTCTCGCAAGAGCTCGGGCCTCGCGGCATCCGCATCAACGACGTCTCACCCGGCCCGGTGAGCACGGACCTCTGGCTCGGCAAGGGCGGCGTCGCCGAGACCGTGGCGAAGGCGAGCGGCGTGGACGCCGAGACGGCGCGCAAGAACGTCATCGCGAGCATCGGGGGGTTCGCCACGGGCCGGTTCACGACGCCCGAAGAGGTCGCGACGCTCGTCGTCATGCTGGCCTCGCCGCGAACGGGGAACGTGACCGGCGCAAACTACGTCATCGACGGCGGCCTCATCAAGACCACCTGACGACCTCGACACGCCGATCCTGGTCATGCCTTCCAACCGACCCGGGATGGGCGCGACGCCGTTCGACGGCGGCGTGACGTTCCGTGTGTGGGCGCCGTTCGCCGCCTCCGTCGCGGCGCGCGGCGAGTTCAACGATTGGGGCGAGGCGCCCCTCGCGAGCGAGGGCGACGGCAACTGGTCGGCCGACGTGCCCGGCGCCGCGGCGGGGCAGCGATACAAGTACTTCATCACGAACCGCGACGACGGGCAGACGTACTGGCGGCGTGACCCGCGCGGCCTCGGGGAGACGGCGCCGGACGGCGACTCGATCGTGACGGCCGCGCCCTCGGCGCCGAGCGCGGCGGGCTACGTCACGCCGCCCTTCTCTGCGTGGGTGATCTACGAGCTGCACGTCGGCACCTTCTCGCGCGATCCGAGCACGAAGGACGGACACGGTACGTTCGACAGCCTCGCCGCGCGCCTCGACGACCTGGTCGCGCTCGGCGTCAACGTGGTGCAGCTCCTCCCGTCGAACGAGTTCCCCGATCGCGTCTCCGAGGGCTACGACCCGTGTGACCTCTTCGCGATCGACGCGGACTACGGCGGCGTGAGCGGCTTCCTGCGCCTCGTCGCCGCGGCGCACGCGCGCGGCCTCGCCGTGGTGATGGACGTCGTCTACAACCATTTCGGAAATGTGGACCTGGACCTCTGGCGGTTCGACGGGTGGTATCAAGGCAGCGGCGGCGGGATCTACGTCTACAACGACGATCGCGCCCACACCGATTGGGGCGACACGCGGCCGGACTATGGCCGCCCCGAGGTGCGGCAGTTCCTGCGCGACAACGCGCTCTATTGGTGCGACGGCCTCGGCGTCGACGGGCTGCGCTGGGACGCCGTCGGCTTCATCCGCAACGCGCGCGGTGACGGCGACCCCGCGCACGATCTGGCGGACGGCTACTCGCTGCTGCAAGCCGTGACGTCCGAGCTCCGCGCGCGCTCTCCCTGGAAGCTCATGATCGCCGAGGACATGCGCGACGACCCGCGGATCACGCGCGACCCGAGCGCGGGCGGCGCGGGCTTCGGGGCGCAGTGGAGCGCGGGCTTTCTCCACGGCGTCCGCGACGTGCTCTTGCCAGCGGCGGACGAGGCGCGCGACGTCGAGCGCCTGCGCGACGCGCTCCTCGCCCGCGACGACGACCCGTTCGGCCGCGTGCTCTACACCGAGTCCCACGACGAGGTGACGTCGGCCACCGATCCGCAGAAGATGCGCCTGCCAGCGGCGATCGACGCCCAGGACCCCCACGGCCTCCACGCGCGGCAGCGCGCCGCGCTCGGCGCCGTGCTCGTCATGACGGCGCGCGGCGTTCCCATGCTCTTCCAAGGGCAGGAGTTCGCGTCCGCGCAGCCGTTCGATCCCGGCACCCCGCTCGACCGCGCGCCCGCCGCCGCGCTCCCCGGCTTCGTGCGGCTGTACCGCGATCTGATCGCGCTCCGGCGTGGCACAGCGGGCCTCGCGCGCGGGCTCCAAGGCGGCGGTCTCGACGTGACCCACGTGAACGCCAGCGCGCACGTGATCGCCTATCACCGCTTCGCGGCGGGCGGCCCAGGTGACGACGTGGTCGTCGTCGTGAACCTCTCGAATCGCGTCTTCGACGCGTACGATCTCCCGCTTCCGCGCGCGGGTGCGTGGCAGGTGCGCTTCAACTCCGACGCGACGGTGTACGGCGCCGATCTCGGCGACGTCGGCCTCGTCCGGACCGAGACCCGCGACGACGGGACAGCCAGCGTGCGACTCGGCGCGTACGCCGCGTTGATCCTCTCCCAGGATGCTTGACGCGCCGCCGAGCCGCGCGAGCGCTATTTCGGCGGAGCAAACGTGAGGAGTCGCGGGCCCGACGGGTCGACGAGGAAGGCCTCCCCGCTCGCGTCGACGACCGCGTTCCTGGCCCGGTCGACGGTCTCGCCCGTCGCGACGACCGCCGCGGAGCCGTCGTCGCCGATCCGCGCGATCGTGAGGCGATGCGCCTTCGACGCGGCGACATAGAGGAGCTTTCGCCCGGCGACGTATTCGACGTCGTCGACGCCGTCACCCGTCTCGAGCTTGCCTCGCGCCGCGCCGTCGTGCGCCGCGTCCAGGATCTGCACGTGATCGGTGCACGCGACGAGCACGAGCCCGCGCGCGCCGTCGACGCGCAGGCCGCGCGGTCCCTTCTCGCCGCACGCGGGGCTCCACGTCGCCGTCACGGCGCGAGTCTTCACGTCGATTCGCAGCGTGCGATCCTTGTCCTCGAGGTTCGTGTAGAAGAGGCCGCGCGCGTCGTCGAGCGCGAAGCCCTCCGGCTCGCCGTCGACGGCGACGCTCGCCGCGCGCTTCAGCGCGTCGGGCTTCGCGGCGTCGAGGATCTCTACGGCCTTCGTCGACGGTGTGGTCACCCACAGCTCCTTCGTCGAGGGCACGTAAGTGAGGCAGTCGGGCTGCGCGTCGAGGTGGAGGCAAGTTCCGACCTTCAGCGTCTTCGCGTCGACGGGGCAGATCTCGCTCGTCCCGCGATCTCCGACGTAGATCACGCCGTCGCCCACCGCGGCGGAGCTCGGCCCCTGCGTGCGCGTCTTGCCCTTGCGCTCGGCGGTCTTGGTGCCGAAGCCGGTCACGTGCGTGAACGCGCGCTTCGCGATGTCGTAGACGTCGACGTAGCCGGCGTCGCGCGCGTTCGGGATCCAGATCCGCTCGGCGCCCGGCTCGTAGGCGATGAAATCGAGCGACGTGTCGCCCGTCGCCGGCGGCAACGGCGTGGCCGTGAACGAGAGGCGCTCCGTGGGCGACGACGTGGCGGTGCCAGCCAACGTGGCCGTCGTGCTCGCTTCCGACGCCTGCGGTTGGACGCTCGGCTTCGAGCCCTCGCAGCCCGCCGCGACGAACGCGACGAGCGCGATGAGGTGCGTCTTCATCGTGCGCGTCTACCAGGTATGTCTTGGGGGGAGAATCGAATGGCCGGCAGGATTTGCAGACACTGCCGAAGCAGGGGCAGCCGCAGTACGTGCCCCGGGTCCCTGCCGACCTGCCCGACTTCGCGGATTGGATACGCAAGAGCGATCCGTCCAGCGGCGCGTCGCAAGCGCTTGCGTCGCCGCAGCGGCACGAGTTCCGAATCGAGACCCACGTGATCGGGCCCGCGACGGCCACGCTTCGGTGCTTCGATGCCTTCGGCCAGGAGGGCGACGCCACGCTCACCGTCGCGGCGCCGGGCGGCGGGAGCGGGGGCGCCGGAGTGGGCGGCGGGGGCGCAGGTGCGGGCGGGAGCTGAGATGCTCTCGCCTGCCAGCGCGTGTCGGCCGAACCGCGTCGAGGCGTGCGCGTTCCGCGTGGCGACGAGGTAGTCGCGCCGCGCGAGTTCGTGTACACGCGCCGACGTCGCGTGCTGGCTCTCTCGCGAAACGTCTACGAATACCGCGAGCTTTGCGCGAGCCTCGTGCGCCGCGAGATCGCGTCGCGCTACGCGCAGTCGCTGCTCGGGCCCGCGTGGGCGATCGCGCAGCCGGCCGCGCTCCTCGCGGCGTTCGTCCTGCTCGCGAAGTTCGTCAACGTGCCCAGCAACGGCGCGCCTTACCCGCTGTTCGCGGCCGTCGGGCTGGCGCCGTGGACGATCTTCACGACCGCGCTCGGGGCCGCCGCGCCGACGCTCGTCCTCAACGCGTCGATCATCAAGAAGGTCTACTTCCCGCGCGAGGTGCTGCCGGTCTCGGGCGCGATCGCGTCGGCGGTCGACGCCGCGGTCACGCTCGCGATGCTCGCGCTCGTGATGGCGCTCTACGGCGTCGCGCCGACCGTCTGGATCCTGCTCGTGCCGGTGCTCATCGCGATCATCGTCGCGCTCGCGCTCGCCGCCGGCCTCATCATCGCGGCGATCTCCGCGTTCTACCGCGATCTCCTGATCGGCGCGGCGTTCCTCCTGCAGCTCGCGGTCTACACGTGCCCGGTCATCTACTCGATCGACTCGGTCCCGGAGTCGATGCGCGGCTTGTATCTGGCGAACCCGCTCGCGGCCGTCATCACGGCGTTCCGCGCTTGCATCCTCGGGCCTCACGCGCCAGATCTTCGCGGCGTCGCCGTCGCCGCGGCCGAGGCGGCGATAGCCCTCGTCGTCGCGCACCTGATCTTCAAACGGCTCGAGCCCTCGTTCGCCGACTACGTATGACGAAGCTGCGCGTCGTCGCCGAGGGCCTCTCCAAGCGCTACCGGCTCGGCATCCTCGGCTCGTTGTTTCGCAAGCCGACCGCCAAGAAGGAGCTCTGGGCGCTCGACGACGTGTCGCTCGACGTCGAGGGGGGCGAGGCGCTCGGCGTCATCGGCCGCAACGGCGCGGGCAAGAGCACGCTCCTCAAGGTGCTCTGCGGCGTCACGACGCCGACGGCCGGCACGATCCGGCGGCCGAAGCGCGTCGTCCCGCTCATCGAGCTCACGGCCGGCTTCCACCCCGAGCTCACCGGGCGCGACAACGTGTTCCTCAACGGCTCGCTCCTCGGCATGAGCCGCCGCGAGCTCGCGAAGCGGCTCGACGCGATCGTCGACTTCTCCGGCGTCGAGGCGTTCCTCGACACGCCCGCGAAGAAGTACTCGTCCGGCATGCTCGTGCGCCTCGCGTTCTCGACCGCGATCCACGTCGACCCCGAGCTCCTGCTCATCGACGAGGTGCTCTCCGTGGGTGATCTGAACTTCTCGCTCAAGGCCGAGCGCGCCACGACCAAGCTCCGGCAGAGCGGCGTGCCGATGGTCGTCGTCTCCCACAACCTCGGTCAGATCCGCAACGCGTCGACGAAGGCGATCTGGCTCGACGGCGGCAAGGTGATGGCGCGCGGCAAGCCCGACGAGGTCATCGCCGCCTACACGCGCGGCATCTACGCCGAGGCCGCCGACGCGAGCGAGGGCGAGTCGTACCGCACGCACAGCGATCCCACCGTCTCGATCACGAAGGTCGAGGTCCAGAACGCGAGCGGCGAGACGCCGAAGACGTTCGAGACCGGCGAGCCGCTCACCGTGCGCGTCCACTACGAGACGCAGCGCGCGACCGAGCCGCTCGAGCTCTACATGGCGATCTACAACGCCGAGACGGGCGCCATGCTGATGGACCACAACACGCGCAACGACGGCGTCGTGCACCCCGGGACGACGGGCGCCTCCGTCGGCGTCGGCGTCATGCACCTCCCGCGTCAGCCGTTCCACGCAGGCCGATACCGCATCTCCGTCATCATCGCGGAGAACCACCCCGACATGGCGTGCGACTGGCACGAGAAGATGTACGGCTTCGCCGTCGGCGGCGGGCGCGTCGGCTACGGGGTCTTCCACGGCTTCCCGGAGTGGCGCTTCGACCCGGTGACGCCGACCGTCAACACGTGACGCGGCGATGGCGAGCGAGCTCATCAGCGTCATCGTGCCGACGTGGCAGCGCGCCTCGTTCATCGACGCTTGCCTCGACGCGATCGTCACGCAAGAGGGCGTCGATCTCGAGGTGCTCGTCTGCGACGACGGCTCGACCGACGACACGAAGGAGCGCGTCGCGGCCCGAAACGACGCGCGCGTGCGCCACCTCGCGCTCGAGCACTCGGGCCTCCCCGCGGTGGCGCGCAACTTCGGCGTGCGCGCGGCGCGCGGCGAGCTGCTCGCGTTCTGCGACTCCGACGATCTCTGGCACCCCGGGCACCTCGCGCGCCTCTCGGCCGGCCTCCGGCGCGTACCCGCCGCCTCGCTCGTGATGACGCGCTCGCGCCTCATCCGCCCCGACGGCGTGGTCTTCGGCGAGCACCCCGTGATCGCGGAGGCGAGCGACGACGTGCCGCTCGCGCGCCTCGTCATCGGCAACGTCCTGCCCATGTCGGGCGCGTTCGCGCGCCGCGCCGACGTGCTCGCGGTCGGCGGCTTCCCCGAAGACCCGCGGGCGAAGGCGGTCGAGGACTATGGCCTTTGGCTCGCGCTCGCCCAGCGCGGCAAGGTCGTGATCCTGCCCGAGCTCGACATCGATCACGTGCGCCACGAGGGCTCGCTCTCGATGAACGGCGAGGTGCGCGAGAGCCACGGCATCATCTACCTCATGTCGCTGATGACCGGCCCCGGCGTGCCCGCGCGCGCGGTGAGGCGCACGCGCTCGGCGATGCACCACAGGCTCAGCCGCGCGCTTTGGCCGTCGAACAAGCTCGAGTCCGTGCGCCACGAGCTGCTCCGCAGGTGGACCCGGTGGATCTAGGTGACGGCGACGCGGCGCGCCGACCGGCCGCGCCGATCGGCGAGATCGCGCACTTCGTACCGAGCTTCGGTCGTGGCGGGGCGGAGCGCGTCGCCGCCGATCTCGCGCTGTGGGCCCGACGAAGCGCGCGCGTGCGCGTGATCGCGCCGCTCGGTGGGGACGCGGCGCAGACCTTCGTCGACGCGGGCCTCCCGGTCGAGGGCGCGCGCGTTCGCCGGCCGAACGACGCGAACCGGGCCGATATGCTGCGCGTCACGATCGACGCCGCGATCCGCCTCCGCGACGCGAAGCTCGTGCACGCGACCCTCGCGTGGCCGGATCGACTCGGCGCCGCGCTCGTCGCCCGCGGCCGCGCGCCGATGGCCGTCACGTTCCAGCTCCTGCAGGGCGAGGACGAGCGGTTCCCTCGCGACTGGATCTTCCCGACGCGGCGCCTCTCGCCCGCGTTCGTCCGCGCGTCGGCGCGGCTCGCGCCGCTCGCGTTCGTCGCGCTCTCGAAGGGGGATCGCGCGCGCCTCGAGGAGGCGTTCCCCGGCGTGCGCGTCGTCGTCGTGCCGAACGCGCCGCCGCCCCCCGACTCCGACGCGTGCCCGACTCTCCCCTTCGGCGCGGGCGTGCGCGTCCTCGCCGTCGGGAGGCTCCACCGTCAAAAGGGCTTCGAGCGCCTGATCGACGCGCTCGCGCGCCCGCCAGCGAGCGCGCACGAGTTCTCGCTGTGCATCGTCGGCGGCGGCGAGGAGTCGGAGCGGCTCGCGACGAGCGTGCGCGAGAGCCCGATCGCGTCGCGCGTGCAGCTCGTCGGCGCGCTGCCGGCCGCGCGCGTCTACGCGCAAGCCGACCTCTTCGTCACGACCAGCCGCGCGGAGGGCATGCCGCTCGCGCTGCTCGAGGCCATGAGCGCCGGCGTCGCCGTCCTCGCCTCGCCGATCCCCGCGCACCGCGAGGTGCTCGAGGGGATCGACGGCGCGCTCCTCTCCACGGTCGAGGCGGACTGGCCGGCGCAGATCGCGGCGCTGCTCGCCTCGCCCGAGCTGCGCCGGCGCGTCGCCGGCGAGGCCCGCGCCCGCGCCCTTGGCCTCTACTCGCTCGACGTCCAGCGCGAGGCCTACGCGCGCCTCTACGACGAGCTCCGATGACGCACGGGCTCCGCGCCGGGCGCCGCGGCGACGGATCCCTGCGGCGCCTCGACATCGTTGGGTCTCTGCCGTAGAAGGTCGCGGCATGGCGCCCTTGAAGCTTCACCTCGGCTGCGGCAAGTGCCACATCCCGGGCTTCGTCCACGTCGATCTCGACCAGCACCCGCACGTCGACCACCAGACGAGCATCGAGCGACTGCCGATGTTCGAGGACGGCTCGGCGTCGCTCATCTACTGCTGCCATGCATTCGAGTACTTCGATCGGGAGGAGGCGCCGCGCGTCCTCGCCGACTGGCGGCGCGTGCTCGCGCCCGGCGGCGTGCTGC
>DASYCF010001368.1:0-5086 GCA_036500365.1 Byssovorax sp. | reverse complement strand
GCAGCGATCGGCCTTCGCCGTACGCGATGCGCGCGCCGTCGGGTGAGATCGCGGCCGGCGGATCGCGGTAGCCGACCACGCCCTGCTGCCGCGCGACGCCGACCCAGCGAAGGACGGGAGGAGCCGGGCGCGGCTCGTCGCGATGTCCGCCGCAGCCGAGCGCGAACGTCGCCGCCGCGACGACAAAAGCGGACGGCGCGCGACCGGAGGACATCGCGCGCCATCCTAGACGTGGTTTCGCGAGCGCGCGATCACCGCGCCCTGGTCGTCGCGCCCGTGATCAAGCGCCCTGGCGTGCCTCCTCGAGGCGCGCGCCCTGCGCGTCGGCGGCGGCGCTGGGCGCGACGCGCGACGCGAGCATGGGCCGGTAGGCCGCGCGGTACGACCACGCGAGGTAGATCTCGAGGGCCAGCGTGATCAGCGCGATCGGCGCGCCGCTCGGCTCGAGCACGGTGTGGAACGCGACGATGTTGATCACGATCGGCGCCAGGAACGCGAGCGCGAGCGGGACGAAGCGGTTCGACAGGAGCAGCGCGCCCGCGACGACCTCGGTCCCCTTGAGCAGCGGGAAGAAGTAGCCCGTCGCGAACAGGGCGCCCGCGAACGCGGCCGCCTTGTCCGGGATGTGATCGGGCTTCGGCATGAAGTTCAGGAACCCGTTGAGCCCGAACACGAAGAACTCGAGGCCGAGGACCACACGCGCGGCGGTCGCCCCGTATTTCGCGGCCTTGCTCACGACGCACGCTCCGTCGCTTCGACGTCGATCGTGATCGCGACCTTGTCGCCGAGCGCGACGCCGCCGTGGTCGAGCGTCTGGTTGAAGCTCACGCCGAAGTCCTTGCGGTCGACGGAGCCGGTCGCGGTGAAGCCGACGCGCTGCTTGCCCCACGGGTCCTTCATGCGGCCGCCGAACTCGACGTCGAGCTCGACGGGCTTCGTGACGCCGCGGATGGTGAGGTCGCCCTTGAGCACGGCGCGCTCCTTCGACTTCACGACCACGCCCGTGCTCTTGAACACGAGCTCGGGGTGGTGCTCGACGTCGAAGAAGTCGGCCGTGCGGAGGTGGCCGTCGCGCTGCGCGTCGCTCGTGTCGACGCTCGACGCGTCGATGTGCGCCTCGACCTTCGCCGTCGCGAGGTCGTCCGTGTCGAGCTCGAGCGAGCCGCTCCACTTCGCGAAGCGGCCCCGCACCTTCGACACGACCATGTGCCGGACGGTGAAGTCCACGTTCGAGTGCGTGTTGTCGAAATCCCAGTGGGTGGTCGTCATGGTCGTCTCTCCGTCGTTCGGGGTTGTCCCGTACGTATGCAAATATTTCGATTCGTCGATGGGTCGTCTGCGCGTCCGCCTGAGCGGTCCGTACGCGCGAGGTCAGCTCGCGCGGGCCTTGTCGCGCGCGATGCGCGTCGCGTCGGCGCCGAGGAGCTCGGGCAAGAGGCGCGCGACCTCGGCCACGAGGGCGTGATCGACCGAGGTGTAGTGGTGCTTGCCCTCGGCCCGGCGCACGAGGACCCCCGCGTCGTTCAGGATCTTGATGTGGTGCGAGATCGTCGGCTGCGACACGTCGAAGAGCTCGGTCAGCTGCGTGCACGTGAGCTCGCCCGCGGCCGCGATCTCCTGCGTGATGCGGAACCGAGTCGGATCGGCGAGCGCCTTGAGCACGCGCATGACGGCGCGCGCGTCGAGGGTCGGCCGGTGCGAACTCATAGACATAGTTCTATCTATGAATGCGTTCGTGTCAACCCGCCTGCGAGCGAGCGTCGATACAACTAATTTTCAGGCTGCAGGACGAGGAGACGCAAATGCCCAGGGTTTTGGGCGGCGCCGCGGGGGCACATCGCTTGCGTGGCCGGCGCGCGACCGCGACCGACCCATGAGCCACCGACATCGAGAGCTTCACGAAGCACGGCCGAAGGAGTTTCCGCGCGGAGGCCGAGGCCCGCGCCTCGCGGCGCTCGCGGCGCTCGTCGCGTGCTTGGCGGGCGCGGCGCCAGCGAGCGCGAGCGGGCTCACGATGGAGCAGGCCGTCGCGGTCGCGCTCAAGCAGAACCGCGACGTCATCGCCGCCGGGCTCGACATCGAGGCGGCGAAGCTCGACAGGATCGCGGCGAGCATCTACCCGAACCCGACGTTCTCGTACTCGCTCGGCAACATCGTCCTCGGCCAGGGCAACTCGCAGAGCGTGGGGCTGAGCCCGGGCGCGTTCGATCAGCCGGTGCAGACCTTCGCGGTGAGCGAGGTCATCGACGTGTGGAACAAGCGCGGCACGCGCATCGCCACGGCCGAGCGCAACGTCGAGCTCAAGAAGATCCAGGTCGAAGACGCGCTGCGCGACATCGTGAAGGCGGTGCGCGGCGCGTGCGCCGACGTCCTGCGCGAGCAGCTCGAGGACCGCCTCGCGCACGAGACGCGCGAGCACTACCGCGAGACCGTGCGCCTCTCGAAGGTGCGCCGCGACGCCGGGCAGATCGCCGGCACCGAGTTCACCAAGATCGAGCTCGAGGCGATGAAGCACGAGACCGAGGTGCTCGAGGCCGACCAGGAGCTCGACGAGGCGAGGGCGAAGCTCGCGGCGCTGATGGGCCTGCCCCCGAGCGCCGCCGCGAACCTCGCGATGGACGAGACGCCGCCGCCGCGCACGCCGCTCTCGCCGACCGATCTCATGAACCGCGCGTGGAACGACCGGCCCGACGTGCGCGCGCTCCGCGCCTCGCGCGCGGCGGCGGACGCGGGCCTCACGCAGGCACACCGCGAGGCGTTCCCCGACATCTCGCTCGGCCTCGCGTACACGCACTCGAACTTTACCGTGTCGGGCGACAACCCGAACCAGCTCTCGGTCACGCTGAGCTTGCCGCTGCCGATCTTCGACCGGAACCAGGCCGCGATCGGCAAGGCGAACCTCGAGCTCAAGAAGGCCGACAACGAGGAGAAGAAGCTCGCGCTCACCGTCGCGCACGAGGTGAACGACGCCGTGCGACACGAGCTCCACGCGCGCAAGCTCGTCGACGCGTACGAGGGCGGCATGCTCGCGCGCGCGACCGAGACGCTCCAGATCGCGGAGAAGTCGTACGCGGCCGGCTCCACGTCGCTGCTCGAGCTGCTCGAGGCGCAGCGCACGTACATCGAGACGCGCTCGGACTACCTGAAGGCGGTGAACCAGCTCTGGCAGGCGCGCGTCGACATCGCCCACGCGGTCAACGGCGAGGTGCGGTAGCGCGCGTCGGTCCGAGCGCTTCGGCGCGCGGCGGGTCGCACAGACCGCCTTGCAGGTTCGGCCGTGCGGCGGCGCGCGCGACGGGCTGCTCATGGTGCTTCGACCTGACCCGCGTCGGCGCAGCGCGCCCCGACTGGCTCAGCGCAACGTGTTCCGCTCCTCCGATCGGGAGCTTCACCGGGTCGCGACGCGCTGGCCGTGACGGAGGTAAGCCGACTGGTGGTCGCCGATCAGGTCGACGATCGCGGCCCACAGCCACTCGGGGGGCTCGTCCGGGCGCGGGCACGCGCGCGAGAGCTCGGCCCGCCAGCGCTCGGCGTCCCCGTCCCGAAGCTGCCGCGCGTGGGCGATGCCGACGATCTCCCCGAGCTGCTCGCCGACGGCGACGGCGTCGCGGCGGTCGATCTCGGTCAGCTCGATCTTCAGATCTTCGGCGCGGAGCTCGCGCACGAACACCGGCGTACCGAGGACCTCCGAAGCGATCATGCGATCACCTAGATCGGCCGACAGCACGCGCGCCGCGGCGACGACGCGCGCCGCCGGATTCGCGGGGCCGCCCCCGAGGGTCGGGCACGTCGGGGTCCGCGCCTCCTTGAAATCGAGGATCACGCGCTCCGACCCGCCGCCCGGGCGTGACGCGCGAAGGAGGGCGATGCCCCGCCACGCGCCGAGCGAGCTGCACCCCTTGACCCAATAGGCAGCGTCGAGGAGCTCGACGTGCGCGGCGTCGCCGCAGTCGGTGGCCGTGACCACGAGCGCCCGCGTGCGCTCCTCGGCCACGATGGCTTCGACGCTCCCGCGCTCGGCGGGCGTGAGCGCCCAGAAGCGCGCGCCGAGCGGGATTTCATCCGCTCGACCGAACGTCTCGTCGAGCAGCGCCGCGCGGTCGCGTCGCCGGGCTGCCTTGAGGACGCGGCGGACAGGGTTCGACGAACCGCGACGGCGCTCGGCGTGGAGCTTCAGGCCGTCGTCGTATCCGCGGCAGACGCCGCCGACGACGGCTCCGACGTCGCCGGCCGACAGGCCGCTCGCCACCGCCTCGACGGCCAACGAGAAGGCCAATCGACAGACGTCGTGCGCGGGGGCGCCGATGACGGCGTGATCGAAATCGCGAAGCTCGAGCCGCACGCGGCCCTCCCCGACGCGAGCGGCCCGATGTTTCCGAAGTGGCAGTCGCCGTCGATCCACACCGCGGGGCCATCAGGGAACTTTCGGTCTCCTCGCTCGGCGAGTCGACCATAGAAGCGCTCCACGTTGCCGCGCACGAAGAACGGCAGGGACCGCGAGGTCTTCGCGTCGCGACACAGCCGGAGGAGGGGCGCGCGCTCTTCAGGGGACTCGGGGAGCTTGCGGGGCATCGGATCGCCTATCTGGATTGGAGCCGTCGCCTATTGCGAAGAGTCGCTGTTCTGTTTGCCCATGGCCGCCTCCACCTCGGCGCTACGGCGCCCTGGGTGCAAGACGCTCATGAGCGCGGTCGCGAAGAGGGCGCCGGTTGCGGGCGCCAGGACGTAGAGCGCGACGTGGCGAAGGTCGCCCTGAACGACCGCGCACGCGAGCGATCGCGCGGGGTTCATCGACGCGCCGCTGACCGCCTTGCCGACGAGCCCGCACAGTCCGACGACGGCCCCGGACGCGACGGCCGCGTTGGGTCCGAGGACCTTCGCTTGGGTGGCCGTCGCCAGGATGACGATCGTGAGCAAGAGCGAGAAGACGCACTCGGCGCCCGCCGCGATCGCGGGGCCGAACGGCGGCAGCGGCGCCGTGACGCCCGCGTCCGCGCGCGCTCCGAACGCCCCGCGGAGGAGCGCGGCGCCGAGGACGCCGCCCACGAGCTGGGCGCCGACGTACGGCGCGACGCGGCGCCAGGGG
>DASYCF010001367.1:0-8097 GCA_036500365.1 Byssovorax sp. | reverse complement strand
CCGACGGGCGCGTCGTGGTCTCGATGCGCGACCGCGCCGCCGTCGAGGTGTTCGAGCCGAGCCGCGGCGTCGCGAGCGCGCTGACGCGGCTCTGCAAGGTCGCGGTCGCCGCCGAGCCGACGGGGCTCGCGGTCACGCCCGACGGGGCGACGCTCCTCGTCGCGAGCCGCTGGGGCCACGCGCTCACCGCGCTCGGCACGCGCGACATGGATGTGCGCTTCGTCGCCACGCTGCCGCGTGACCCCCGCGCGGTCGTCACGTCGAGCGACGGCAAGAAGGCGTTCGTCGCGCACGCGGTCGGCTCGGCGCTGACGATCGTCGACCTCGACGGCGAGCGCACGCGCACGACCGAGCTCCGGGATCGACAGGCGCGCGAGCGCCACCGGCCCGGAACGTGGGAGACGATCGCCGCAGACGATCCCCGGGCGCGCCCGCTCGAGCTCGGTGATCGTCAGGAGCGACAGCTCGTCCGCCTCACGATGAACGGCGACCGGCGCCTGTTCCACGAGGGCGCGAAGTTCGTCGCCGTGCGCGACCAGCGGCCGTCGCAGGGCTACGCGATCGTCCGCTCCGCGGCGGGTCACGTCCTCTTGCCCGAGGCGCTGGTCGACGTCGGCAACGGCGTGCGGAGCCGCGGCTACGGCGAGGCGCAGAGCGCGTTCGGCGACGTCGCCGCGATCGACGAGGGCACCGAGAAGCGAATGGCGCGCCCCGCCTTCGACGGCCGCGCGGGCGACTGCCTCTTGCCGCGGAGCGCCGCGATCGACCCGTCGACCGACGAGCTCGTCGTCGCGTGCGCGGGCCTCGACGAGATCGTCGTCTACGACGCGAAGCGAGACGCTCCGCACGACAAGGAGCTGCGACGCCACCCCGTCCCCGCCGGCCCGACCGGCGTCGCCGTCGACGATCGGCGCCGCGCCGTCGTGTGGTCGGAGTTCGCGCGCGCGCTCTCGGTCGTCGAGCTCTGGCGCGCGAAGGGCCCCGGGACGAAGACGCTCCGCGTCGACGGCGCGAGCGGCCTCTCGGCGTCGGCCGAGCGCGGGCGCGTGCTGTTCCACGAGAGCGGCGAGCGCGTCGCGTTCGACGGCCGCGCGTGCGCGAGCTGCCACCCCGACGGGCGCGACGACGCGCTCACGTGGACGACGCCGGACGGCCCGCGCCAGACGCCGATGCTCGTCGGACGCCTCGAGGGCACGGCGCCGTACGGATGGACCGGCGCGAGCCGCGACCTCCGCGAGCACCTGCGCCACACCTTCGATCGCCTCGCCGGCAAGGGGCTCTCCGCGCGCGAGCAGGACGACGTGTTCGCGTACGTCGCGGCGCTGCGGACGCCGAGCGACCGCCCGCCGGGCGACGCCGTGCCGAACGTCGTCGCGAGCGCCGGCGCGCCGCCGAGGGTCGGTCCGCTGGTCGCGCGCGGAGACGCGCTGTTCCACGACGCGGACGCGGGCTGCGCGACGTGCCACCTCGGCGACGCGCTCACCGACGGCGTGAAGCACGACGTGAAGAGCCGCGCGCGCGGCGACGTGCAGGCCGCGTTCGACACGCCGTCGCTGCGCTTCGTCGGTCGATCGGCGCCGTACTATCACGACGGCCGGTACGCGACGCTCGCCGACCTGCTGCGCGGCGCCGACGGCGCGATGGGGCACACGTCGCAGCTCTCGCCTAAGGACCAGTCGGCCCTCGTCGCCTACCTCGAATCGCTCTGAGTCCCGGGAGAGGCTCGCGCCTTCTCCATCTCTTCGACGGCGAGCGTCAGTGGAGGATCTTGCGGTCGCTCTCGGGTGCAGCGTCGCCGGGCGGAGGCGCGTCGTCGGCCAAGGCGCGGTTCGCCGCGGCGTTCCGCTCGTACTCTTCGCGCCGTTTTCCGGGGACCTCGCGCTCGGCGGCGCGGTCCCACTGGTGCGCGGCGTCGCGGTAGGCGCGCTCGCGCGTGGCGTCGTTCGAGGCGTCCTTCGCCTTCTGCTCGGCGGCTTGCGCGCGCGCCACGTGAGGGTTCTTTCCGAATGCCACGGTGCGCGCTCTATAGCACCGCGCGGCCCTCGCGGCGGCGGAGGCGCACGCGCAAACCCTCGGGCGCGACCGTGAACGAGTAGCGCTCGCGCACGGCCTCCTTCGGGCCGACGCGCTCGACGTCGAAGGTCGCGTAGAGGGTCGCGAGCACGACGCGCATCTCGAGCATCGCGAGCGCGCGGCCGGGGCAGATGCGCGGCCCCGAGCCGAACGGCAGCAGCACGGCCGCGTCGTGCGCGGCGCCCCGCGCCGGCTCGAGGAAGCGGCGCGGCCGGAACTCGCGCGCCGCGGCGAAGTGCCGCTCGTCGGTCGCGGCTGGCCGGCCGATCACGATGACACCGGTGCCCTTCGGGATCTCGACATCGCCGAGCGTCGCGTCGTGGTTCGCCGTCAAGAAGTTGAGCGGCGCGACGGGGAAGAGCCGCATCGCCTCGTTCGCGATCGCCGCGGCGCGCTCGAGCCGAAGCGCGATCTCGATCGTCCGCGGCACGGGCGCGCCGTCGAGCGCGCCGTCGAGCTCGACGCGGAAGGCGCGAACCTCGTCGGGCTCGTCGCACATGAGGTGAACGGCGAACGCGAGGCTGTTCGCGGTCGTGTCCTCACCGGCGAGCAGCATCTGCATCGCGTTGCCGAAGATCGCGTCGTCGGAGAACGGCCGACCCTCCTCGTCGCGCGCGGCGAGCATCGACTCGAGGAAGTTCCGCGGCGCGCGCGCGGTGTCCTTGGCGAGGGCTGCGCGCGTCTCGACGATGAGCCCGCGGAGCCACTCGCGGAGCGCCGCGAGCGCGCGCTCGACGCGGCGGTCGGCGGGCAAGCGGACGAGCCGCCAGTAGGGCGCGATGGCGTTGAGGCGGCGCGCGAACGTCGGGAACACGAGCTCGAGGTGGCGTTGGATCACGTCGTCGCCGCCGCGCAGCGTGTCGAGATCACGGCCGAACACGAGCTCGGTCGTGACGTCGACGGTGAAGCGCATGAGGTCGTCCTGGATGTCGACCTCGGCGCCCGCGTCGGCGGCGGCGGACCAGCGCGCACGGAGCCGCTCGGCGACGGACGCGAGCGTCGGGTAGAAGCCGCGCAGGTTCTTGTGCGCGAGCGCCTCCATCGCGAGCCGCCGCTGCCGCCGCCACGCCGCGCCCTCCGCGCTGAAGACGCCGCCGACCCCGAGCTCTTCGAACACGGGCTCCACGCGGTCGTCGCGGCGGTACGTCTCGGGGCGCGCGCGGAGGACCTGCTCGATGAGCGCGGGATCGGACACGCCGACCATGCGACGGCCGGGCACGCGCATCGCGAAGATGGGGCCGAACTCGCGCGCCCAGCCCTCGATCACGAGGTGCAGCCGCGGGACGTCGAGCTCGAGCGCGTTGCCGAGGAGCGGGAGCGCGCGCGGGCCGGGGAGGTCGTCGATCCGCCTGCGCGCCGCGGTCGATGCCGCGGCGTCCTCGAGCTGCGACGCGTCGACCCAGAGGACGCCGTCGCGCATTTCGCTCGGGCACGCGCGCAGGCAATCCGAGCCGCCGACGCGATGTCCTGTCTCGACGTCGAAGCGCCATCGGTGGTTCCGACAGACGAGCGCGCCGCCTTCGATCTCGCCCTCGCCGAGCAGCGCGCCCTGGTGCGGACACCGACCTTGATAGACGCGGAGGCCCGATGGCGCGCGGACGCCAACGAGATCGACCGGCCCCGCGGACAGGGCGTGCGGCCCGTCCCCCGCGAGATCCCCGGCGTGCGTCGCGCGGACGAAGCTCACGCGCGGGATGCTATCGCGCAGCGGCTTGGGTCCACGGCAAATCGGGCGAGACGTCAGTCGGGACAGCGCACGCGATGCGGCTGCGGTGGCTTGCACGTCTGGCCCGGCGGACAATGAAACGGCGCGAACTCGAAGCACGCGCCGTCGGCCCGCTTGGTGACGCCGCGCCGATCGCGCGCCTTCGGGAGGTCGGGCTCGTCCGTGGCGCTCGACGACGGAGCGGCCGACGGCGGCGGAGGCGAATCGAGCGCGATCGGCGCGGCGGCGGGAGCCTCGATCACGACGGGCGGCGTCGCGGGAGCCACCGGAGCGCTCGCCGCGGGCTCCCCGCCGCACCCGCTCACGCACGCGACGAAGACCGCGAGCGCGAGCGAACTGCGCGGCCTAAGGCGCAGCGACCGAGACGACGAACCCACTGTTTTGTTGATCTCCCGGCACGGGCCCGAGGCCGAAGTTCGCCGCCGCGTCGAACGTGCCGCCGATGCGCGCGTAGCCCGTGGTTGGGTCGAGCGCGAGCGCCTCGACGCTCGTCGAGCTGCCAGTCTTGTCGCCGCCGTAGTACTTGCTCCACACGAGCGCGAGCGAAGGGTCGAGCCGCGCGAGCATGGTGTAGACGGCGACGTCGCTCGAGAAGCTCCCCGCCATCGACGGGCCGAACGCGACCGCCCCGTTTACGGAGCCGGCGAGCATGAGGTCGCCCGACGATTCGTACGCGAGCGCGACCCCTTGATCGTGCGCGCCGGCACCCCCGAAGTACGTCGAGGACTGCTCGATCATCTGCGAGTCGAACGTGGCGACGAAGCCGCCGCGCGTGCCGACGGCCGGGAGCGCGCCGTTGCCGAAATCGACGTTGCCTTCGTTGTAGCCCGTGACGGCGACCCGGTAGTCGCCGCCGCTCATCGCCGCGCTCACCGCGACGCCGACCCCGGCCTGCGCTGACATGTCGCCCCACGAGTTCCGGAGCAGGGTCGAGCCGCTCGTGCCGTCGAGCTTGATGAGGAAGACGTCGCCGTTGCCGGTGTCCATGTTCCCGACGCCGCTGACGAAATAGATGGTGCCCGTCAGCTGACCGGTCACCCACACGTCGCCGTCGGGGGAAGCCGCGACGCCACCCATCGTCTCGCTGTGCGTGCCGCTCGAGTCGCTGAAGGGCTTGATCCACTGCACGGCGCCTGTCGCGTTGGCCTTTCCGACGTAGAGCGACGTGTGCGACGCGGAGGCGGACGTCATCGCCATGCCTCCGCACGTGTACATGCCCTCGAACACACCGCCGAAGAACACCTCGCCTTGCGCGGTCATCGACACGGAGTTGACCGTGAGCGTGTTGCCGCCGCCCGTGCAGCCGATGGTCCATCCGGCGTTGCCGCTCGCGTCGAAGCTCTGCAGCACGGTCCCGCCGCCGAACGCGCCGCCGCCGACGACGACCGCGCCGTTCCCGGAGGCGATGGCGAGAGGCTGCGTGACGGCCGGGCTCGTCGGTTGGATCGCGAGCGTGGTCGCGCCCATCGCGTCGAGCTTCAACACGTAAGGATTGAGCCCCTCGTCGAGGCGGTTCGCCGTCAACGGCATGCCGCCGAACGTCGCGGTGCCGGCGAACTCGCCCGTCGCCCACGTGGAGCCCGTCGCGTCGACCGTGACGGCGTGAGTCCGCACGGTATGCAGCGGATCATGGGGCGACGGCGCGTTGACGGCGCTGTAGGCGTCGACCCATTGCGTGTCGGCGCTCGGGACGCCGTCGCAGTTTTCGTCGCCCGTCATCGAGTAGTCTTCGGCCTGAGGCGTCACCTCGCCGACGCACGTGCCGTACGACATGCCGTCGGGCTGACACGTCGCCATGCCGCCCTGACAGGGTGGGTTGTTCTCGGTCGACATGTCCGTCGCGTCGTAACAAGCCATCATGTCGCCGGGCGTGCACGGGCACCCGTCGTCGATCATTCCGTCGCAGTCGTCGTCCTTGCCGTTGCCGCAGACCTCGGCCGCGGCAGGGAGCTGTTGCCCCATGCACGGCCCGTAGATGCCGTTGTTGCCACAGGTCTTCATCCCGTCACGGCAGATGCCCTTGTGCTGGGTCGCCGCAGGGCCCGTGTAGCAGCTCTCCTGATGTCCCGGCGGGCACAGGCCGCTGCCGCCCTCGCCGCCGGCGCCGGTGGTGCTCGTCGTCGTCGCGGAC
Source organism: Byssovorax sp. (assembly GCA_036500365.1). GTDB lineage: Bacteria > Myxococcota_A > Polyangia > Polyangiales > Polyangiaceae > DASYCF01. The sequence goes on along the minus strand of DASYCF010001367.1, from coordinate 2,167 downwards.
GTCGTCGAAGACGCGGCGCCGCCCTGGCCTTCGCACGCACCGTCGACCACGGCGCCCGGGCAATCGGTGAAATCTCCGAGCCCGAGGATCTGCCCACACGTCGCCGCGCTGAGCGCCGTCGCCGCGCCGAGGAGCATCGTGCGTCGATTCATCAGTGCGGGCCGATCTGGGCGCAGAAGCCGTTGATGCACTGATCCGTGGGATCGCAGCAGTCGGCCGACGTGCCGCACTTCTCCTGGTGGCCGGAGCACATGTTGTTCGGAGGCATGTTGGAGCACACGAGCGCGCCGCCCTGCCCGTTCGGCTCGCAGTACCCGTTGCAGCACTGGTCGCCCGTCTCGCAGGTCGCGCCGTCCATCTTGCAGGGGTCGAGCACCCAGAACCCGCGCGAGTTCCCGGCGAGGAGCTCCTGCGCGGGCAGGTAGAACGCCGGGTGGCTCGGATCCGAGCCGGCGGGCGCGTTGAGATCGATGGCGGCGACCCAGACCTTCTTCGTAGTCGCATAAGCGAGCTGCTGCGTCGGGTAATCGGGCGGCCAGCTCTGATACGGCGGCGTCGTCAGCGTGTTTCCGTACTCGCGGCGGCTCGTGAACACGACCCACGCATAGCCGCCCGCGACGATCGGCAGCACGGTCGGCTCGTAGTTGAGCGTCGTGTCGTCGAACGTGCCGGCGCCGTCGTCGGCGTTGTACGGATCGCGGACGTCGGTGACCGGCGTCGCGCCGTCGGGCAAGCCGTGGTGGTTCGCGCCAAGCGGAAGGTACGGCGCGCCGTTCGCCGTGCCGTTCAGCGCCGCGAGCGGCGCCGCGTTGGCGGGGACCGTCCCGTCGAGCTTGAGCCACCAGAGCTCGCTGCGCGCGCCGTTGCGCGTCACGATCACGTTGTCGCCCCCGCGCCGGACCTCGCGCTCGAAGAGGATGCCCGAGTTGTCCGGAAGGAAGACCGGATAGCCGAACCGATCGTCCGTGTTCGGCGGCGTCGGCGCGCCGGGCGTGAGCATCGTCGTGGGCGCGCCGAACGTCTGCGTGGATGCATCGTACGAAGCGACGACGATGGGCCCAGTGACGTTGTTCGTCGAGCCGGCGACGTCGATGTACGCGACCTGGGAGTCGTCCGGCGAGTACGATGGATATCCAGCCGAAGCGCCGGCGGGCAACGTGAGCGTCCCCGCCGTCGGCGCCGGGCCGAACTCCCAGAAGGAGCTCGTCGCCGTCCCGCCGCTGCTGTTCGTGATGGCCGGATTCGACGACGACGGGTCGATGGTGTTCGTGAGCGCGGCGCTCCCATCTCCGGTCATCGCCGCCCAGGCGAACGTGCCCTGCTGCGCGAGCGTCACGGCGGAACCCTGTACGTCGGCCTGAGTGAGGTCGTAAAGGAAGCTGAGCCCGTCGCCCGGCGAGCCTTGCTCGGACTCCGTGATGAGCCAGCGACCCTTCGACGACACCACGTGGCAGACACGACAACCTAAATCGTCAGTTGGGATCCCGTACTGGTTGAAGTTCGCGGCGTCTTGACCGACGACGAGCGTCGGAGCTGCGTCGCCGGAATGGATGCCGAGGATCGCTGCGCCAACAGGGCTTCCCGTGTTGGGGTGCATCCCGTCACCTCCATACTCCACCATCCACGCGCCATCGGAGTTGACCCAATTCTTCACATAATGCGTTCCGTACGAGTTGTAGTAGACGGTGCCCGTCAATCGGGCGGGGGCGACGATCCACGTTTGGCTCAACGGACCGTAAGCCATGCCGCCCTTCGCGACCGTGAGCTTCACGGTGAGCTTGTCGAGCGTGCCGTCGGGGGCGAGGCCGCCGGCCGTGTTCGTCGCGATGTCCCAGATGTCTTGCGGGATGGGATGACGGATGAACGCCGTCCCCGTCTGCGCGAGGATCGACGGGCGGCCGAACGTGCCGGTCCAGTGGAACGAGCCGCTCGTCGTCTTCAGCTCGATCTGGATCGCGTCGGCGTCGCCCGTGTCCCAGGCCCATTGGAGGAGCGGCGCCTGCATGCCGCGCGGCCACACGGTCTTGTCATACGGATAGAGCATCGTGAGGTGCTTGCCCGACCCATCGCCCGTCGGGTTCATCAGCGCGTTCAACGTCGACTGATCGGTCACGGGCCCGCCGAGGCCGTCGCCGCCGACGCCGCCGCCGCTCGACAGGTCGCCGGG
>DASYCF010001366.1:0-3647 GCA_036500365.1 Byssovorax sp. | reverse complement strand
CGGCGGCCACCGCTCCTCCGCCGCCGTCGACGGCGCCGCCGCGCAACTGAGCCGTCAGGGCAGGCGATCGGCGAGGCGCCGCAGGACCACGCCGCGGCCTCGATTGCGGAGCTTGCCCTCGTAGAGCGCGGCGAGCGCGAGGGCGCACGCGCGGAGCGACGCCGCGTGCGGGCCGTCCCAGGTCGTCTGCTCGAGCCGACGCCAGAGCATGCCCTCGAGGATGTGGGGGCGTCGCGACGCGAGCGCCGCCGAGGCCTGCGTCACCGCGTCCGCGTGCGCGGGGTCGGCCCGCATCGCGCGCAGAAAGAGCCCGGCGGCGGCGCGGTAGCGGCGGGCGCTCGCCGCCGTCTGGCCCGCATCGACGAAGGCTACCGCGCGCTCGCGAGGCGTCTTCGCCGCGGCCGCCCGCTTGCGCGCCGCGCCGAGGTTCGCGGCGACGGCGCTCCGTGCACGCGCGCGCGGCCGCAGCTTGTAGAGCGCGAACAGGGCGACCAACGCCGCGACGGCGACCATCGACTCGCGCCACCCGAACGGCATGCCCTGCTCTTACCACGCGAGCGCGGGGCATGAGACCGGGCTACCATTCGATGCGCGATGAAGAAGAAGGACGGACCCCCGCGCGTACGCACCGTCACCGCCGACGGGGCCGACGCCGCTGGCGCGGGTCGTGAGCGTGCGCTGCGGCCTGTCACGCGCGCTGCGTGGCCGTTCGGCGTCGCGGGCTTCGCCGCCGGGGCTACGGCGCTCGGCGCGGTCGCCGCGTTCGACTCGCCCTCGGTCGCGCCCTGCTCGGCCGACGCGCCCCAGGGCTTGGGTGAGCGCGTCGTCGACGGCTGGGCGCACCTGCTCCGCCACGTCGACCCCACGCCGCGGCGCAGCGCCGGCGCGCCGCCGCCCATGCACGTCGACGAGCCCTCGGCGCCGCGGTTCATCCCGGTCACGGCGCCGTCGGTGGACCCGCGTGGCGACATGGTGACGGCCGGCGTCGCGCGGCCGGTTCGCGTGGCCGATCCCGAGAGCGACGCCGACGCGCCTGCCTCCGCCGCGCCCACGTCGACCGCGGCGCCGCGGCGCGAGCCACGCCGGCGCCGCTGACTCAACGCTTCGCGCGCCTCGTCCCCGTCCGTGCCGCCCTTCGTCGCCTCGCGGGGCCTCACGAGCGGCCGGAGCACGTGCGCAGCCGTGCCCGTGAGATCGACCCCCGTGTACGAGTAGGCCTGCCCTGGCGGTAGGATGTAATGGACCTCACGGTCAATCGCGCGATCGCTCCTCTCCTCACTCGGCCGGACAGAAGAGACGGAGATCGCCGGTCAGGCGGAGCATGGTCGCGTCGTTCGCGGCGTGGCACACGCGGCCGGCGCAGTCGTGGCTCGCGCAGTCGTCGTCGTCGGAGCACGCGTCGCCGTCCTTCGCGCGCGAGACGCACGTCTTGCTGCCGGGATCGCACAGGAAGGCGGGCGCGCACACCGTCGCGCCGCGCGCGCACGACGCGCCCGCGGTCGCCCGCGCCGCGCACGTCCCGCGGTCGCAGAACGCGCGCGCCTCGCAGGGCCGCGCCTCGCCGCACGCCTCGCCGATGCGCGGCCGCGCGGCGCACGTCTTGGTCTTCGCGTCGCATGCGAGCCCGTCGCGGGCGTCACAGTAGGCGAGGGGCGCGCCCGCGTACTTCACCTCGCCGCAGTCGTCGTCGTCGCAGTCGCCGACGCACGCCGCGCCCGCGCCAGCCGCGGTGAGCTCTTCGCACACGTGCGTGTCGCGGTTGCAGTACGCGCGGAGCACGCCCGGGCCGCGCGCGCACTCGGCGCTCACGTCGCAGCGCGAGCCGCCGCGCGCCGCCGGCCCCGCCGTGAAGAGCTCGTCGCACGGGCTCTCGGCGAGCACGCGCATCGGCAGCTCGGGATCGACGCACGTCGCTCGATAGCGCTCGATCTTCGCCTCGCACGCAGCCGACCTCGCCGGGTCGATCGCGCCGCCGCCGCGCTCGCGACGGAGCCGCGCGACGGACTCGATCGTCTCCTCCGCGAGCGCCTCGCAGGCGTCGCCGTCGAACGGGCCGAGCCGCCGCGACGCGCAGCACCCGGCGACGGCCGCGCACGCGCGCGCGGCGAGCCGTCGGGCGAGCGTGGCCTCGGGCGACGCGAGCAGGGCGACGTCGCGAGCCCGCGGCGGCGCCTCGCACGAGGCTGCGGCCAGCGCGGCGAGCGCGAGGGCGAGGGCGAGCCGGGCCTTCGCGAGCACGCGCGGATGTTACCCGAGGGCGCTCCGCGCGCGAGTCCGGCTACACTCGTCGCGTGCGTTACTGCGAGACGTGCTGGGCCGCGTTCCAAGACATGCGGTCGTGCCCGAACGACCGCACGCCCACGCGCGCGAACATCCCGGATCCGCTGCTCGGCCGCGTCCTCGGCGATCGGTACCGCGTTCTCGAGCCGATCGCCGCCGGCGGCATGGGCCAGGTCTACCGCGCCGCGCACACGCGCATCGCGAGCCTGTTCGCCGTGAAGGTGCTCTACGGCGACTTCGCCTACGACGCGCAGATGCGCTCGCGCTTCCAGCGCGAGGCCGAGGCCGCGTCGTGCCTCCAGAGCCGCCACATCGTGCGCGTGGTCGACTTCAGCGAGTCCGACGGCGGCCTCCTCTACATCGCGATGGAACACCTCGCGGGCGACGCGCTCTCGTCCGTGCTCGCGACGGACGGTCCGCTGACGCCGGCGCGCACGATCGCCATCGCGGTGCAGATCGCGCGCGGCCTCGGCCACGCGCACGAGCGCGGCATCGTCCACCGGGATCTGAAGCCCGGCAACGTCATGATCATCCGCGAGGACGACGAGCTCGACCTCGTTCGCCTGCTCGACTTCGGCATCGCCCGCCTCGCGACGGCGGCCGCGCTCACGCAGGCCGGCGCCGTGATGGGCACGCCCGAGTACATGGCCCCCGAGCAGTTCCGTGGCTCCGGCACGATCGACGGGCGCTGCGACCTCTACGCGCTCGGCGTCATGCTCTACGAGATGCTGAGCGGCGACATCCCGTTCTACGACGACGACCTCGTGAAGTTCGCGCACAAGCACTTTTACGAGCCGCCGCGCCCGCTCTCGACGGCGAAGACGCGCGAGCTCGTGCCGCCGGAGCTCGAGGCGATCGTGATGCGCCTGCTCGAGAAGAAGCCCGAGTCACGCTTCGCGTCGGCGCGCGAGGTGGTCGACGCGCTGAAGGCCGTGCCCCTGGGCCGCACGACCGCCGCCGCCGGGCGCTCGCTGGCGCCGGTGATCGCCCTCCCGGAGGCGGTCGCGGGATCCGCCGCCGCCGAGCGGATGCACATCGCCATCGGCGCCGGCGCCCCGATCTACAACGCGGGGGATCACGCGGGCTGCGCGCGCCTCTACCGCGAGGCGATCGGCGCGCTGCTCGCCGAGCCCGGGGCGCTGCGCGAGGGAACCCGCATCGCCGCGAGCGCGCGGCTCGAGGTCGGCGCCGCGCGGGCAGACGCGTGCCGCGACGCGACCCGCGCCGCGTGGGAGCTCCGGTGGACGTTCGACGACCTCCTCCAGGTGCTCCGCGCGCCGCCGACCGGCGATCTCGCGCTCGAGCTCGCGGCCGCGGCCACGGTCGCCGCGCCGCGCTACGCGGCGCACGAGCTCGACCTGGTCGCC
>DASYCF010001365.1:0-3950 GCA_036500365.1 Byssovorax sp. | reverse complement strand
AGCCGTGCTCACGCACGGCGAGCACCGTAGCGGAGCCGCCGCGCCCGTATGGCGCCGCAGCGCCCGCCTCTCACCGGCCGAGCTTCTTTTGCACGCGCTCGTCGGCCTCGGCGACGCCCTTGGCCTGCTGCTCGCGGAAGGCCTCGAGGTGCTTCGCGAGATCGGGATCGGTCGACGCGAGGATCGCCGCGGCGAAGAAGCCGGCGTTGCGCGCGCCGCCGATGCCGACGGACGCGATCGGCACGCCGCCCGGCATCTGCACCGCGCTGAGCAGCGCGTCGACCCCGCCGAGCGAGCCGACGACGACGGGCACCGCGACGACGGGGAGCGTCGTGTTCGCGGCGAGCACGCCGGCGAGGTGCGCCGCGCCGCCGGCGGCCGCGAGCACGACGCCGAAGCCGTCGTCCCGGGCGCGCCGGGCGAGGGCGACGACGCGCTCGGGGGAGCGGTGCGCCGACGCGACGGTCACCTCGTACGCGACGCCGAAGCCGTCGAGCACCTTCCACGCGGGCGTGATCTGCTCGAGGTCGCTGTCCGACCCCATGACGATGAGGACCTTCTTGGCCATGTTCGCGGCGTACCGCGCGCCGCTCCCGACGACAACGCCGTGCTAGCTTCCGCGCCGCATGACGACGTCTTTCGCAGGCGCGGCAGCGTGAGCGCCGCCGACGAGCACCTCGAGGCCGCGTTCGGCCGGGCCGAGCCCGAGCACTTCGCCTGGCAGACCGAGGGCACGTACGTCGCCGACGAGGAGCGCGCGCTCGTCCGGGCCGCGTTCGAGCCGCTCGGCGCGCGCGTGCTCGACCTCGGCTGCGGGGAGGGGGCGACGCTCGTGCACCTCGGCGAGCCGGCGGGCGCCGTCGGCGTCGACCTCTTCGAACCGAAGCTCGTCGCGGCGCGCGCGCGCTTGCCGAAGTGCGAGTTCGTCGCGTGCTCGGCGCTGTCGCTCCCGTTCGACGACGGCCGCTTCGATCACGTGCTCGTCCGCGACGTCATCCATCACATCGAGGAGCCCGACGCCGTGCTCGACGAGATCGCGCGCGTGCTCGCGCCGGGCGGTCGGGTCGACGTGCTCGAGCCGTGCCGCTACAACCCGCTCATCGCGCTGCACGCGCTCACGAACGTGGCCGAGCGGCTCGAGCTCCGGTCGACGCCGACGTTCCTCGAGCGGCTCGTGGCGCGCCGCTTCGCGCGCGTGACGGTCGAGCGCTTCCAGCCGCTGCCCGTGCACCGCGTGCTCTTCCACCCGAAGCTCGGCAGGCCGCGCGCGGCCGACATCCCGCTCGTGCGGGCGGCCGTCGGCGCCTTCGAGCGCGCCGCCGGCCGCGTCCTCCCGCGCCTCGCCTGGGCCTACATCCACGTGCGCGGCGAAGGTCGCTGACGCCGAGCGCGCGCCGCCGCGCCGCGCGTCAACCCGCCGCGCGCTTCCACGAGTCGCGCTCGCGCACGGACGCGAACCAGCGCGCGAGGTTCTTGAACGGCGCGACGGGCAGCTTCGCGGCCTCGAGCGCCATGAGCGGCGAGGCGACGGCGAGATCGGCGAGCGTGAGCCGATCCTGCGCGAGCCACGCCTTGCCCTCGAGGTGACGATCGAGGTCGCCGGCGTGCTGCGTGACGAGGCGCTCGCCGCGGGCGATCTCGCGCGGGTCGGCCGGCCCCTGGCCGATGAGGCCCTTCACGACGTGCTCCCAGTTGAGGACGCTCACCGAGGGCGCCCAGTGGTGCGCGCTCCAGAAGAGCCAGCGGTTCACGTCGGCGCGTGCCTGGACGTCGATCGGGTAGAGCGTCTGCGCGGGCGTCTTGTCGCAGAGGTACTGCATGATCGCGTGCGACTCGCTGAGGAAGAAGCCGTCGTCGTCGAGCGCGGGCACCCTGCCCATCGGGTTCACGCGCTTGAACTCGGGGCTCTGCTGCTGACCTGCCTTGAGATCGACGAGCGTGAGCTCGACCTTCGGCGCGCCGGCGACGGCCTCGAGCTCGAGGGCGGTCATGACGGCGCGGCGGGCGTTGAACGAGAACGGGTGGTGGTAGAGGCGCATGGTTGTCTCCGTGGGTCGGGTGCTTCGTGAACGACGGAGGCCATGCTGCACGCGCGTGTTGACAGCATTGTGTCAGGTTTATCGAGCGCGTCTCGACGTTCGAGCAAGCGGCTTGCGTGACGTGACGGCGCGCGCGATCGTGGCGTCGTGTCGAACGTCGATCTCGCCGCACGGGACGACGCGAGCGCTCCCGCGAACGGCGCCGCGTTTGCGATCGAGGGGGCCGGCCTCGCGGTCGGCGTCTCGACGTACGCAGACGCTCAGCTCACGTCGTGCCCGGCCGCGGGGCGCACGGCCGAGGCCGTCGCCCGCGCGCTCGGCCCGTGCCTCTCGAACGGCGTCGCGACCATCGTCGATCCGAAGGACACGTACACGCTCTTCCTCGCCCTGCAGAAGGCGGTGGCGCGCGCGCGCGGCGGCGTGTTCGTCCTTTATTACGCGGGGCTCACGATCCGGAGCGGCGACGAGCTGCTCCTCACGACGTCCGCGTCGAGGCGCGACGGCAAGAGCGCGTGCGTCCCGTGGTCGGACGTGGAGGCCATCCTCGAGAACGAGCGCGTCGCGCGCGGCCTCGTGATCCTGAACGCCGAGGGCTTCGCTGGCGTCGGCTGGCTCGGCGCGTCGAAGCCGGGCGTGTTCGGCATGGGGTCGGTGCGCATCCACGATCCGAACGTGGCGGACGCGCGCATCGCGAGCTACGGCGCCGCCGTCGCCGACGCGTTCGGGGCGCCCGCGCACGAGCTCCGCGAGCACCTCGTCGAGGGCAAGCTCGACGTGGCGGCGCTCGGTCGCTACCTCGCGGCGCGCGCGCCCACGCCGGCCGGCTACGATCCGCTGCACCCGAAGCGCGGCGAGCCAGCGCGGCACGAGACGTTCGGCACCCCCGATGCCTCGCCGCTGGTCCTCCGCGATCTGCGCGACGAGCTCGCGCGGGCGCCTGCGCGAGCGGCGTCGACGGGCATCGCGACGGCGCTCGCGACGACCGGGCGGTCGAGGCGTGGGCTCGTCCTCGTGCTGCTCGTCGCCGCCGCGATCGTCGGCGCGATCGTCGTCGCGTTGCTGCGCCGCTGAATCAGGCGCCGCGGACCACGATCTTCGGCTCGTTCGTCACGGGGAAGTTCACCGAGCTCGCGATGAAGCAGCTCCTGTGCGCCTTCTCGTGCAGCTCGCGTCCGAGCGCCGCGTCGCTGCCGGGCGCGAGCGTGACGACGGGACGGAGCACGACGCTCGTGAACTTGATGAGGCCGTTCGCGGGCTCCATCGTGCCGCTCGCGTCGTCCTCGTACGCCTCCACGGCGAGGCCTGCGCGGCCCGCGAGCGCGAGGTAGCTCAGCGCGTGACAGGTCGACAGCGCGGCGACGAGGAGGTCCTCGGGGTTGTGCGTGGCGGCGTCGCCGAAGAAGGCGGGCGACGCGCTCTGCTGGAGCGGCGGCTTGCCCTCCATGCGCACCTCGAACGCGCGCGAGTACTTCATCTCGCGCGAGGTGGGCCCCTGCGGCGCCCCGGTCCAGACCGTGTGACAGGCGAAGTGATGTACGTGGCTCGACATGCGCCGTACGTAGCGCGCGCCGCCGCCGTCGACGAGGGGGGTAGCGCCGTATGCAGGTGTCCGTCCGCGTGGCCGTCGCCGGGCTTCGTGGCATCATCGCGGCGGTGTCCTCGTGATCGGCGGCAAGATCCGCTTCGCCGTCATCGCGCTCGCGCTGGCGCTCGCGCACATCGCCCTCTGGGTTCGGCTCGCGCGCGGGACCGGGATCGGGCGTCGGGCGCGCAAGGGCGCCGCGGTCGTGCTCGCGACGCTGTACGTCGTCGTCGTCGCGTCCGTCGCGACGCGCGGAGATCTGTCGCTCGGCGCGCTGCACGCGGTCGGCTTCGTGTGGCTCGGCGTGTCGTTCCTGTCGTTCTGGGTGG
>DASYCF010001364.1:0-4466 GCA_036500365.1 Byssovorax sp. | reverse complement strand
CGCGGCGCGCGGCCCTTGGCGCCGCGATACCGCGAAGAATGCCTCGCTGAGGAGGACATCATCACGGAATGGCCGCCCAGTGGCCAGCTTCCTCCGACCGCGTCGTATCCGGCATTTGTGACTCTGCACCCTCTCCCGTGGGGCGCGCTGCGCGTGTATCACTTCCTCGTGCAGCTTCCGCCGGATGAGCGTTGACCACGATACCGGATCCATCCGCGTGCGCTACCCCGAGAAGACGCCTGACGACGTCGACGCGTTCACCGAGCTCGCGACCGACGAGCGTCGGAGCCAGCTCGGCGGCGAAGGGAAGAGCGACGACCCCGACGACCGTCTGAAAGGACACGTACCGTGGCGCCTCTGAGCGTTCAGTTCGAGTGGGAGCCGGCCGACGGCGTCACGCACCCGGCCCTCGCCGCCACGTGGGGGCGGATCGAGATCCACGTCGCAGGCCGCTGCATCACGACCGTCTACGACCGGCGTACGGGCGGCACGCGGTCGGGCGTCTACGGCCCCGCGATGCTGGTCGCCGAGTGGATGGTGCGAAACTTCTGGTTCTTGCTCTACGAGTGCGCACCGACTGACGAACGGCGCGGCCGCGGATGGCGGCGCCGGCACTCGCTCGCCGGCGCTCGCGGAGGCACGAGCCTCCCCGACCTCATGCTCTTCCGCGACGAGCAGCTGGTCGTCGCCGACTGGGTCGCGAGCTCGGACGACGAGGGCCAACCGGTGCGCTTCGTCGACACGGGTCACGCCGAGCTCGAGCCCAGGGACATTCGGCAGGCGCTGACCACCACGGTAGATGACATCGTGGAGCGGCTCCGCGCAGTGAACCACCCGGACGCTGCGGCGCTTCGCGAAGATTGGGGCACCATCCTCGACACGTCGGGTGACGACCTCGCGCTGTGCGCGCGTGCCGCGCGACTGGGGGTCGACGCGCTCGACGACTCCGAGCTCACTCCGGACCTGGAGAGCTGCTTGGGCGGCGCGCTCGGCGATCTGCCCGAGATCACGCGCAACGACGTGCTCGATGCGCATGTCGGCACGGCACCGGCACTGAAAGCGACCGTCGCCGCCGTCCGCGACCTGGTCGTGAACGGGGGCAACGCGCCGCTGCGCGCCGGTACGCGCAGCGTAGATGTCCCCGTAAGCTGGAGCGGCCGCGCTTTCCAAACGGGATATGCGTCCGCGCGCGCTCTCCGCGAGCACATCGCGCTCGAGGTCGGCAGGGTCGACCTCGACGCATTGTTCGTGAAGCTCGGCCTGCGCGGCGCGTACCAGGAGTGCGCACCGCTCGCTGCGCACGCACAGCATCTCGGCGCCCTCGTCGGCATGTCGCCGCGGGGGGCGCCGCGGATCTTCGCGGCACCGCGGCGGTCGAAGGACGCTCGGTTCCAGCAAGCGCGGTGCCTCTTTGCGCTCGGGGCTGATGCGGCGAAGGATGCGCCACGTGCAGTGACGGCTGCGGGGACTCGCCTCCAGGCCGCGAGCCGGGCGTTCGCGGCGGAGCTTCTCGCGCCCGCCGACCATCTTCGCGAACGCCTCGCAGGAGGCATCGACGACGAGCGCGTCGAAGGCCTCGCCGACGAGCTCGGTGTCGCGCCGACCGTCATCGAGAGGCAGATTCAAAACCACGGCATCGCCGCGGAGCGCTGACGGCAAGCAGCGGCGCGAGCCCGCCCGAACGGCGGGCTTCAGACCTTCCGGGGGGCAGGGCGCCCATCCCGTGCCCCGGCATTCATGCCGGGGGCTCGGAATCACCCCAGCGGCATATCGAGCGAGATCTCGTCGAGCCCCACGCCGAGGAACCCCCGCGGGGTCACGCTCACGTTCGCGTGGGTGCCCTCGCTCTCCTTGTGGGCGACGACGCTGAGCTCGATCGAGCCGGGCTTCGCGCCGTCGAAGAGCTCCCAGAGGGCGGCCTCGAGCACGGGCTTCACCTCGCCGGGCTCGCTCCGCGCGGGCATCTGGCCGCACACGGCGCGCAGGAACGACACGAGGCGCGCGACGAACAGCTGGTCGACGAGGCTCACCCGATCGAAGCGCACCTCGGGCTCGGTCGTCGCGCTGTCGTACGTGCGCTTCGGCGGCGGGACGTACGCGGTCGGCGCGCTCATGACGATGGCCGCGTCGTTGTTCGGCGCGCACGCGAGCGCGAGGATGCCCATGCGCGCGAGCTCCTTCTGCGTGTCCGTCGAGATGAACGCCTCGGTCGGGATGGCGATGCCGTCCTCGCCCTCGTACTCGCCGGCGCGCACCTCGCGCACGGGGAGGTTCTCGACGAGGCCGCCGCCGCGCGGGCCGAGCAGGCGACACGGCCAGCCCGTCGCGCGGTAGCTCTCGAGCACGAGCGACGCGACGCCCCAGCCGGCGTCGAGCCACACGAACCCGCCGTCGTCGTCGGGCTCCTTCACGTTCGCCTCGCGGACGCGCGAGCTCTTCGCGTCGAACGGCGGGCGCGCGAGCATGCGGTTCGTCGCGAGCGTGAGCCAGCGCGCGCTCGGCTTCGACGCGGCGCTCCGCCACGGCGCGCGCTCGGGCGCCTGGAAGACGCCGGCCTTGTTGTCGAGGCGCTCGATCTCGCGCAGCGACTCGGCGCCGAAGAGCTTGGGCGCCGCGTTCGCGATCACGGGCACGGTCGCGTCCTCGCCGACCTGGGCGAGCTTCTCCATGCGCGAAAAGCCGACGGCGCTCCCGTCGATCTCGAGGTCGACGAGCGCGACGGCGACGGGCAGATCGCCGGTCGCGCGGAGGGCCTTCGCGAGCGCGTCGGCCGCGTCGTCGGGGCGGGCGCTCACGACGTCGATCTTGATCGACGCGTGCGCCTTCGCGCGGTCGACGAGGAACTTGAGCCCGCGCCACGCCTTCTCGAGCCTTCGCACCTCGGGGTGCTGGAGGATCGCGCCGAGCTGGGCGCTGATCGCGCGCTCGACGTGGGCGATCGCCTCACCCGGGTTCTTCGTGCGGCCGCCCTTGCCGGTCGCGACGACCTGCGCGATGAGCGACGAGAACTTGTTGGACTCGGCGCTCGCGCGCGGCGCCGGCGCGGCGGGCGCGCGGCCGCCGCCCTGCTCTTGCTCCGCGTACGACGGCGCGATGTCGACGAGGTCGAGCAGCGCGTCGAGCCCGGCGCTGCCCGCGGTCTCGGCCTTCGGCGGCGGCGGCATCGCGCGGTCGGCCGAGGCGACGCCTTTGCTCGACGGGATGAGGCCGAGCACCTCGGCGGCGAAGTTCGACCCGCTCCACAGGCGCTCGAGCTCCGTCATCGCCTGGTCGGGGTTCATGCGGCCCTCGCGCAGGCGCTCGAGCACGATGCGCCCGTCGAGCAGCGAGCGGAGCAGCGGCACGTCGAAGCAGAGCCCGTCGGGCCGGAAGCTCTTCTGGCCCGTGAGCGCGAACTCGACGCGCGCCGCCTTGCCCGCGGCGAGCACGCTCGGCACCTCGATCGAGAGCCGCGGCCGGAGCTTCGCGAAGAGCGCGTCGAACTCGGTCGCGTCGACGCGCACGCACCCCTCGGGCGCGTTCGCGCCCGCGTTGTCGGCCCCGCGCGGCAAGAGGTCGGTGACGACCACCACGCGCAGCGGCATGAGCCCGCCGCGCTCGCCGGGCGTCGTGCCCTCGCCCGTGCCGAACTTCGCGCCCGTCTGCATCCAGCCCTTTTCCGGTGCCATGTCGCGCACGAGGATAGGCAAGCGCAGACACCACGGAAAGGAGTGAATCGGAGCGCGACTCGAGATTCTTGAGATTCCCTCAACCCCCTAACCCCCTTCTCCCGAAGGGAGAAGGGGGGACCGGAGCTCGCAGGCCGGTGCGCCTCGTCGTCTGATCGATGCAAGCCCGAGCGACGTGTGCCCCCCTTCTCCCTTCGGGAGAAGGGGGGCTAGGGGGGATGAGGGAATCAACCCCTAGCGCTTGCCGCGGCCGCGCGTGCCTGTGACGACGCGGTCGAGGTCGCGGCGGGGCTTCGCGCTCGCATCGAGCGTCGCGCGGAGGCGGGCCGCCTCGGCGAGCGGGAGCGACGCCTTCTTCATGCGCGCGATGGTGGCGGCGACGACCTCGCGCGTCTCGGGCTGCTTCGGCGCGAGCTTCGTGTCGAGCCACGCGAAGACGACGCGCGAGAAGCGGCCGGCGAACAGCGTGATCTGCTCGGGCAGCGCGCGCCGCAGCGTGCGAAGGCCCTGCGAGCGGTCGGCGCTCCGCGGCGCCTTGTCGGCGAGCGTGTACGCCTCGTCGAGGCGCAGGACGACGGCCTCGGCGGCGGCGTCGGTCATGGCGGCGAGGCGCGTCTTGTCGGCGAGCGCGGCGAGGGCGACGTGCGCCTGCAAATAGCCGTCGGTCCACGCGCGGAGCTCCTCGATCCCGGCGCCCTCGCCCTGCGCGTCGAGGCGCGTGCGCAGCGCGTCGATCACGGCCTCGCGCACATCGGCGTCCGACTCGGCGAGCGCCTGGAGCGCCTCGTCGGCGCCGCG